>NZ_JBFLAB010000051.1:0-29924 GCF_040742695.1 Microbulbifer discodermiae
CAAAACAGCGTTTATGACCTGTATATTCGGTATTTTGACGTTACCTCGCTGTAAAGGCAGCAGGTGTTCGATAATTTTGAATTGCGATTTTGTGATTTCCATAAACGCAGATTTTATCAAAATTAGTGTTAACAGGCCCTAGCACGATTCACTACTTTCACGGCTCCGAGGTGGCGCACTGGCCCAATGCCCAGACCCATGCGGCCGGTGTATTGCAGGCGGTGCCGGAGGGTGAGAACAGTGAAATCGTATTCGAGAGCACGGCCAACGGTATCGGGGGTTACTTCCATGAGCTCTGGCAGAAGGCCGAGTCCGGGGAGTCGGAGTTTATCGCGATTTTCCTGCCCTGGTACTGGCAGCCGGAGTACCGCAAGAAACCGCCTGAAGGTTGGAAGCCCAGTGATACGGAACTGAATACCGCCAAGACCTACAACCTGGATCTGGAGCAGCTGTACTGGGCGCACCAGAAGAACATTCAGTTGGGAGGCGATGTCGGTGAATGGGGCTGGCTGTTCCTGCAGGAGTACCCCTTCTGTGCCGCCGATGCCTTCCAGCAGTCCGGGCAGGACACGCTGTGCAGTACCGCACTGGTAGCCGCAGCCCGGAAACGGGACGACAGCGAGGTCAGTCATTACGGCGCGCATATTGTCGGTGTGGACCCGGCCCGCTACGGCGGTGACCGAGCCAGCTGGATCCACCGCAAGGGCAATAAAGCCTGGGGCCTCAAGAGTCTGCTTAAAACCAGCACCACCCAGCTGGCGGCCAAGATTGCCAGGGAGTGCGACGCCTATGGGGAAGCGGGCAACCCGGTGGATGCCATCTTCGTGGATGAAGTGGGTCTGGGTGCGGGCACTGTGGATGCCCTGGAGGATATGGGTTACCCGGTGATTGGTATCAATGCGGGCTCCGCGGCCAGTGAGCCGGAGCAGTATTACAACCTGCGCGCGCAGATGTGGGACAACCTGGCCGACTGGCTGGGGGGTTGTGTCTCCATCCCCGACGTGAACAGCCTGCACGCGGACCTGATCGCGCCGCAGTACACCTATAACGTGAAGCAACAGCTGGTTTTGGAAACAAAAGAACAGATGAAGAAACGTGAAGTGCGTTCCCCCGATGAAGCCGAGGCGCTGGCGCTGACCCTGGCGGTGCCGGTGGCCGCACCGGAAAAAGGCAGAGGGCGCCGTGGGCGCCGGCCACCGCGCAACTGGAGAGCGCCCTAATGTCCTTCGGCATTGATCACGCAAAGCAGCAGGGCGGACTGCCACTCAGAAAACTGGAGCGCTTTCTGGACGATATTCGGGTGCAGCCGGAATGGCGCAGCGAGGCGGACCGGGCCTGCGCCTATTACGACAGCAACCAGATTACCCCCGAGATGCGCGAGTTGCTGGAATCCCGTGGTCAGCCGATCCTGACTCACAACCTGATGGCGCCAGCGATCGATGGTGTATTGGGCCTGGAGGCGCGCACCAGGGCAGATTGGGTGGTGCGTCCGGACGATGACGACAGCGTGGAGGTGGCCGAGGGTATTAACGAGAAGCTCAATGAAGCGGCGCGCATGACGCGGGTGGACAAGGCGTGTGCCGACGCCTTTGCCGGCCAGGTTAAATGTGGTCTGGACTGGGTGGAGGTGACCCGCGGCAATGATCCTTTTGCCTATCCCTACCGCTGCAAGCGGGTGCACCGCAATGAGATTTTCTGGGACTGGCACGCGGACCCGGATCTGGCCAATGCGCGTTGGCTGTTGCGGCGGCGCTGGGTGGACAAGGATGAGGCGCAACTGGCATTTCCGAGCCATAAACATTTGATTGAGTTTGCCTGCCAGGGCTGGGACGGGTTTGACACCGAGTATCAGTTGATGCAGCGGGACGACCTGCTGGGCGCCTATTCCGACTACACCAGTACGGATATGTTTCTGCAGGACTGGTGGGACAGCGACCGGGAGCGCGCCCTCATCTATGAGGTCTACTACCGCCACTATGTGGAACGTCCGGTGATGTTCACCCGCGAGGGGCATGTGCTGGAGGTGGACCCGCGGAACCGGATGCACCAGGCGCTGCTAGCCAGCAACCGGGTGCAGGTGCGCACCATGACGTTTCCAAAGATGCGGCTGGCCTATTTTATCGGCCCGCACCGGCTGGTGGATATTCCCTCGCCGCATCCCCACAACCAGTTTCCCTATGTGCCTTTCTGGGGTTTTAGGGAGGACACAACCTTTGTGCCTTACGGCCTGGGCCGACGGATGATGCCGGCACAGGATGAGGTGAATGTGCGCCGGCAAAAACTCACCTTCCTGTTAAACAAGGTCCATGTGGTCAAGGATGAGGATGCGCTGGCGGGGAATATGTCTGATGAAGAGATGCTGGATGAGTTTTACCGTGCTGATGGCGTCGTGAATCTCAATCCTACCCGCACCACCAGAAACAACAACGCCTTTCGTGTGGAGCAGCAAACCCACGTCGCCGCTCAGCAGTTCTCCGTGATGCAGGAGGCGCAGCGGATTATCCAGGAGACCGCCGGGGTCTATTCGGCGTTTCTGGGCCAGGAGAGCGGGGCCAAGTCCGGAGTGGCGATCGACTCGCTGGTAGAGCAGGGCAGCACTACGCTTGCGGAACTCACCGACAACTACCGCTTCGCCCGTCAGCAGGTGGGCGAGTTGCTGATGGCGCAGGTGATTCACGATCTCAGTCACCGGCCGGATGTGGCCGTGTCGCGCAATGTGGGCAAACCGGATAAAACCAAGGTCATCGTGCTCAATGGCACCGAGGGCACCGGCCAGCCCAGAACCAATCTGGTGACCAAGGCCAAATTGCAGGTGGTGCTGGGGGACATTGCCAGCACGCCCAGTTACCGCGCCCAGGTTTCCCAGCGCATGATGGAACTGGCATCAAGCCTGCCGCCGGATATGCAAATGGTGATGCTGGATTTGATTGTGGAGAGCACGGATCTGCCCAAGCGGGATGAAATTGTCAAACGTATTCGCGAAATGAACGGTCGCGGCGTTGACCCTGAAGACATGACCCCGGAGCAGCACGCCCAGATGCAGCAGGCGCAGCAGTTCGAGCAGGCGATGCAACAGCTGGGTATGGCCGAGGCGCAGGAGAAGGTGCGCAAGCTGGCCGCGGAAGCCGCCAAACTGGAGGCGCAAGCCGGTACCGAGCAGGGCAAGTCGAAATTGGGACCGGCTGAACTTCGACAGCTGGACGCCAGCACTGAAAAACTGATCGCAGAGATGAAGAGTGTTATCGCTGACGTAGCACTAAAACGCTCGCAACTCAAATTCCAGCAGGTTGGGGATAGCCCAATGACTGCGTGACCTATTGGCCAGCGACGGCCAACCCCGGATGTGAATAACCCGCTCTGTGCGGGTTTTTTTATGCCCGGACTTCCGCACGCCCGAGCGATAGAGGGCGACTTCGCAGCCATGCGACAACTGGTAAAAGGTGGAGAAACGATGAGTAAGTTTGAGATGGACGATGTGGATCTGGACGGACTGGGCAAGTCGGAAGACGAAATCAACGAAATTCTCGAAAGTGGCGATGAAGCTGCGATAGAGGCACTGCTTGGTTTTGGTGATGAGTCCAGCGAGGCAGAGACCAAGACCCCGGAAGCCAGCGATGGTGATAAGGGCAACGACGATCAGGAAGAAACAACCTCTGAGGAGGAAGGCGATAGCGACGCTGGTAAACAGGGCGATAACGACGGCACCCCGCCCGATGCCGACCAGCCGGGCGAACAGCCGACCGATTCGGATGGTGACAGCGAGCGGTATGTGGAGAGCCGTAACGGCCAGCACAAGATCCCCTATGCGGTGTTGCAAAATGCACGGGAGCGAGCCAGTGCACTGCACAACCGCACCGAGGAACTGCAGCAGAACCTCAGTGGCACCCAGGCGGAGCTGGCGCAGCTGAAGTCTGTCAATGATCAGCTCAAGCAGCAGCTGCAAGCCAACAACCTGACCCCGGCCGATGTACTCCAAAAAGTCGACATTGATGACGAGATGCTCGAAACCCTGAGCGAATACGGAAACCTTGGCGAAGTGGTGCGCGCCCTGGCGTTGCAGAATCAGCAGTTGCAGGAGGCCATTAGCCAGGATCGGGAAAATGCAGTACCCCCGGTGCCTGACCAAGGGCCTGATGCTATGCAACAACAGGTGGAAACCGCCATCGCCGACAATCCGAGCCTGTCCGACTGGAGACAGAATGATCCCGATAAATGGGAGATGGCCATTATCGTCGATGAAAAGCTCAAACAAGACCCCGCCTTTAAGGAGGCGTCGTTCGAGGAACGCTTTAAAGAAGTCGTCAAGCGTACCCAGGCCGCCTTTGGTGTTCCCGACAAACCCCAGGACGAACCCGGCCAGAGCAAAAAAACTCCGGATCAGTCCGATCAGGACGCGCAAGCGCTGGCCGATAAAGCCAAGGCAAAAGTCGAGGAAGCGACCAAGAACCAATTCCCTCAATCGCTGACCGATATAGGCCACTCTTCGACCGCAGAAAAGTCCCGCTTGGATCAATTCTCCGAAATGTCCGAAGCGGAACTGGCGGTGGCGATGGAGAATATGTCACAGGACCAGATCGAGTCGTTGATGGCCGAACTCGGTGAATAACAGGTATTTATTATGTCAACTTCCATCTCCGCGGGTAGTGCTGCGCGCAACCGCATTTTTAACGCGGCGCTCTTTATGGAGGCCACACGCCGCAATTCCTTCACCAATGTGCTGACCGGGCCTGCCCCCAAGAAGGCCGATAAGAAAAAGATCGACGGAAAGCAGCAGACCAACCCCGGTGCGCCCGTGGTCCGTATTACGGATTTGTCCAAGAATGCCGGTGATGAAGTCACGGTGGACCTGTACCACCAACTGCGTCAGAAGCCGGTCATGGGCGACAGCAAACTGGCGGGTAAGGGCGCCAGCCTGACCTCCAGCCAGTTCCAGCTGAAGATCGACCAGGGCCGTACCATGGTGGATTCGGGCGGGGCGATGAGCCAGCAGCGCACCGCGCACGATCTCAAGCAACTGGCCCGCACCCTGCTGGGGCCTTACTACACCACCCTGGAAGACCAGCTGGTGTTGATCCACCTGGCCGGAGCCCGAGGGGTACACAATGACTCCGACTGGATTGTGCCGCTGGAGGACGATGCGGATTTTCAAAAGATCTGTGTCAACGCACTGACCCCGCCCACCTACGACCGCCACACCTACGGTGGTGATGCGACGGCGGTGGACAACCTGGACAGTGCCGACCTCTTTACCCTGGCCAGTGTGGACAATATGCGGCTAATACTCGATGAGATGCCGTTCCCGCTACAGCCGGTAAAGTTCGAGGGCGATCCCCAGGCGGACGATGCGCCTTTCCATGTGCTGTTTGTGTCCCCACGCCAGTGGCACGATTTTTGGACCTCCACCAGCGGCAACGACTGGCGGGCGCTCACGGCCAATGCACACCAGCGCGCGGCCCATTTTAAGCACCCGGTGTTTTTGGGGGAGTGCGCCATGTGGAACGGCATCCTGGTGCGCAAGATGAAGCGCCCGGTGCGATTTATCGCCGGTACCAATGTCAATGTGTGTACCAACAGCGCCAGTGCGGGGACTTGGACGCAGACAGCGGGCACCACCATCGACCGCGCCATTCTTCTGGGTGGCCAGGCGCTGGCCAATGCCTACGGCCGCAGTGGCAAAAAGGCCAGGGGTGGTATGCACTTTTCCATGCACGAAGAGAAGACCGACCACGGAAACGTGGTGGAGCACTCGATTGCCTGGATGAATGGCAAGGCGAAGATCCGTTTTAAGGGCACCGACGGCCGGACTAACGACCACGGTGTGATGGTGCATGACACAGCGGTAAGCGGCGACTGACCGATAAGGGCGGGGGCTTGGCTCCCGCTTTCTTCCTCTTAACTTCTTTGGAGTGATCCAATATGAAAACCCCAAACCTGAACACCATTCAGCAAAATGGTGAATACGGCAACCTGTGTGTTGCCACCGGCAGGGCCATTTACGAAGGTGATGCGGCCGGCACCGTCGGCCCTGTGCTCAAGCTGCCGGCGATGACCCAAATCACCGGCTTTCGCATGGTCAATGACGCACTGGGTGCATCCACCACGGTTGCCGTCGATGCGGTCGGAGAGGACAGCAGCACTCCAGTGTTGCCCGCCACCAGTACCGCGTCCTCGGGCAATACAGCCTATACCGGCAAATCCCTCTTATTGCTGGATCCCACTGAGCTGCACTTGATTCTGGCTGGTGGTTCCGCGACCGGGGAGGTGGAGTGCATTGTCGAGTATGTGTACGTCGGAGCCTGAGTTTTGGTCAAGTTTTGTGCAATCGCTCATGCTCAAAGTGACGAATTGACGGTTAAGTGTTGAGCTAGGCGACAAGAGCTAATGACTCACTATCTTTAGTTGCTATTTGATCGAAAATCTATATGTTGGTGTAAATAATGGATCTATTACGGAATTTGCTCGATCAACTCCACAAATAGTGGCCAAATAGATAGTGAGCAATTGGCTCTTTAATAAATTGTTATGCGCGAATTACTTGTTCATTTTCAGTTGTGAGTTTGAATAATTGCTAAGTAAATTCGTACTTCCCCCCGGTAGAGGCCAACGAAATGGAAAACGACTTCTTAGTCGTACCGCTGGAGAGCAGCTTATTTTCTTCACTCGATGATACTGCACTCAACGCATCTAACGCTCAGTGGATTAATGTTGACTCAAAGCCGGGATATCCATGCAGAGTATCTCTAGAGGATGCAGAAATTGGAGAAAGAGTGCTTGCTATTAATTATTGTCATCACTCAGTAGATACAGCTTATAAAGCATCCGGCCAGATATTTATCAGAGAAAATGCGGTAACAGCATATCTATCAAAAAACGAAATTCCCAAAATGCTTCGTCATCGGTTACTCTCTTTACGCGCATACAATAGTGAAGGGAATATGGTAAATGCAATTGTCACAGAAGGCAGAGATTTAGACGTAGTAATCAATAGACTTCTGATGGATCAGTGTGTTGAGTATATACAGATCCATAATGCCAGGCCCGGCTGCTTCAATTGTACAGTAGTCAGGGCATAACAAGCGCAGTCGCAGAGACAAGTTTTCCGCTACGCTCCAGTTTTTTGCGGAGTGCGACGTCAGGTCAATAAGGAATGCATATGATTAATAAAGCCTCATGGAGCATAATGACTTTATCAGCAATAGGAGTTGCGATTTATGCATTGGCCCTTTTGATTGAGCCGAATATTAGGCCGCTATTTGTCCAGAACCTATTTTTACACTTTCCAAATTTTACTAAGATTCATTTTTTGGGTGGTGCTATTGCTATATTAATAGGTGCTTTTCAGCTAAGCTCCTCAATAAGGAGAAAATATCTATATTTGCATCGTATACTTGGCCGTATTTATGTTGGCTCTGTTGCTTTTGGCGGTCTTTCTGGGTTTATTTTAGCTGTGAACTCTGTAGGGGGGGCTTGGGTACAGACTGGATTTGCGCTAATGGCAATATTTTGGTTGGGTACAACACTAAATGCATATCGCGTTATTCTTCAACGGGATGTTAAGTCTCATGAGCGCTGGATGGTGCGGAGTTATGCAGTAACATTGGCAGGCGTTACCCTAAGACTTTATCTTGGCCTTAGCGTAGTTTTAGGCATTAAGTTTATCGATGCTTACCCTATATTGGCTTGGTTGTGTTGGGTTCCAAACTTGTTAGTAGCTGAATTATACCTTTGGTTCAAATTGAATAAAGTACAAACATTCAATAAAAGTAGCCTATCGGATTCTTACTAACTTTCGTTACCTGATTAATCCTTTTTCCTTTCTGTACTGATCTGGTTGGCAGCAGTCAACCGGTAGTTTTTTCGGAGTAAGGCCATAACGTAAGCCCGCTTAGTGCGGGCTTCTTTATTTGGATTTTCAGTGATTTAATTACAGCTCGAATTCAAACGAATAACTGTAAATGATTGATTGGTATGGCTGATATGCAGATCATCTATTTATAGACAATCGATTGATATAACAATTACTAGAGCTGCTGTCAAAAAAGATTGAAACGTTTTTTCCAGACGCCAGTCCTGCCAAGGCGGCACTAAACATTAGTTGCAAACCCTCTTGGGTTACACCATTCTCTCCCACTTTTACATGGTAGTAATTATCAGTTCTGGTACAGCTTGGGGAGCTTTCTTGTAAGGTTATCACAAAGGTTCCATTACCGAACGGATAGACTCTTGTAACTTGAGAGGTAAATACCACCTCTTCCGCTGTCGCTGGAAGAGAAATTAGTGTGGTAATCAGTATGGCTATCAGTTTACGCATTTTCCTTTAACCCTTTATTTATTGGTCGAACCTTCAGGTATTTGTACTGAAGTAGTGTAAATCCAAGACTGCGGGACCCCGTAGTTGGACGCTGGATTATAGGTTTACGTTTCTTTGACGTATAGCCCCGAGCCCGCTTTGTGCGGGCTTTTTCTGTTTAGGAGATTTCCAATGACTGGACCCACAGTGCAAGTTAAGTACATCGGCAATAAGCCGGCAAAAAGAGATACCGTCTGTGGTACCGGCACCCTCTGGGCGGGCCATGGCGATGTACAGGCTTTCCCGAGAGATAAGGTGGCGCTGCTGCTTCGGCATCCAAAGGTATGGCAGCTTGCTGACGTTTCAGCTGTCGGAATCACTGCGGCCGAACAGCCCCTTCAACCCGAAGCTTCTGTACACGATGAGAAGGGCGAAGCATCCCCTAATGAGCGTCGTGAAGTTGGGCAACCGACTTTAAGGTGCGCACCGGTGACCGGGGAGGTTAAAGACCCTGAAGATAATGGCCCTGAACCGCTTATATCTATTCAGCCGCTTATATCTATTCAGCCGCAGGGAGAGGGGCAAATCGATGCGCTCAGTACTGCGGAAAACAACCCGAAAAATCAGACAGTCGATCTGGTGGCGGTGATTCGCGCGATGCCAAAAGATGAAGCCCATTTTAATCCGGGCACCGGCAAGCCTAAAGTGGCCAGGGTACGTGAGCTGGCCGGCGATCCGGGCATTACCGCTGACGATGTGAAGCGGGCCTGGGAAACGATCAATAGCAATGATTAACGCTCTGATAACGCAGGTGCGCGGTAGCCTCCGCGATGCCGGTGAAGTGCAGTATAGCGCTGAAGCCATTGGCAGTGCGCTGTTGGATGCGGAGCTGGTGGTTGTGGCCTACAAGCCGGAGGCCACTGCGGAGGATGTGGAAGTCACCACGGTGGGAGGCGCCCGTCAGCAGATTCCGGCTGACTATCTGCGGGTGCTGGATATTAAGCACAACGGCACTCTGGCGGAACCCGGCCGCAGTATTCGCCTGGTGGCACGGGAGCACCTGGACCTGATGGCGCCCAACTGGCGCGGTGCCAATACAGAGCCGGAGGCCCGGCAGTACACCTACGACGAGCACAACCCGCGGGTTTTTGAGCTGTCCCCGCCGGTAGTGGCCGGCACGGTAGTGGCGACTTTGGCAAAGCGCCCGGCTGCGTACGATGACCTGACAACGGCGACGCCAACGGTGGGACCGGAATACCGCCCTGCATTGATTGAGTATGCGCTGTATCGGCTGTTCAGTGAGGACACCGAAGGTAGCGTGAACGAGTCCCGCAGCCGCAAGCACTACGCCAATTTCTTTAACTTCCTCGGGGTCAAAGTGCAGAACGAAGCACGGGTTTCCCCGTGGCAGCCGGAGCGCAAGGTCTGATGCTGGAACATGAGCTGGTTGATATTGATGCGTTTCTGCCCGGTATTGTGATCAGCGTGCCGGATGCGCCGGAGTCGTTGATCCGTCATCACCTGTTGTCGGTATTGCAGGACTTTTGCGAGCACGCCTGTTACTGGCGGGAGCCTTTGGTGGATGTCTACACCATTGAGGGTATCGACAGTTATTTTCTGGAAGGCCCGGGTGATACCGAGGTGGTCAAGGTGCTGGAGGTGAAGGATGCGGAGGGCAATGTGTTCACGCCGCGCCAAAAACCCATACCCGGCGAGCGCTGGTGGTGGCAGTCCCAGCCCGGTGTGCTGGATATTGACCCTGAACTGGGCGAGCAGGTATTGACGGTGCAGGGGGCGGTCAAGCCCTCAAATACGGCCGCGAGTGTTTCCAGGACGCTGTTGACGGATTACCGCGACGCCATAGAGCAGGGCACCCTGGCCAGGCTCTACACCATGCCGCAAAAACCCTGGTCGGAGCCGGCGTTGTTTCAGTTGGCGCAGGACCAGTATGTGGCGGCGCGCGATCAGGCGGCCCGCAAGGCCGGACGTGGGTTTTCCACCACTCCGCGACGCTACCAACCCAAACCCCGTATTTTTTACTGAGTTTTTCTTGAGGCGCCTATGGCCAGTAAAAAGAACCTCACCGATGCCGTGATCGGGGACAGCCTGAGCCTGCCGCTGGTGTTTAAGGATGAGAATGGCGAGCGTATCGATATTTCCGGGCGCACCTTCTGGTTGACGCTCAAGCTGAAACCGCAGGTGCCCGACGAGCAGGCGGACGCCCAGGCCATTTTGACGGCGCCTGTGGATGCCAATAGCCAGAACGGCGAAACGGCGATTGGACTGAGCGCGGCGGAGACGGAGAATCTAAAGCCTGCCAGTTACTATTACGACCTGCAGATGGCCACGCCAATACCGGGCGGCGACACTGAAGTGCGGACCATTGTGTATGGCCGTATCCGCTTTGTGCAGCAGATTACCCGGAGCCGCTAAGCCATGAGCGACACCCTGGAGGTTCAAGCGGCAACAGAAACCGTTGAGATTGAAACGGTGGCCCGCCAAGCACTGGAGGTAACGCTGGACGCGAGGGGCCAGCCCATTGCGGTTGAGATTACCGGTGATGTGGGCGTGGTGGCGCGCCTGGCGGCGCAGGTGGTGGAAGCGGAGCAAAACGCCGGTGCCAGTGCGGCGGCGGCCGCACAGAGTGAAGACAATGCGGCGAACAGCGCGCAGAGTGCTGCCGGGAGTGCGACAGCTGCCGAAAACAGTGCCTCGGATGCGGGCGCCAGTGCGGTCACTGCCAACGACCACCGGATCGCTGCGGAAAACAGCGCGGCGAACTCCGGCAACAGCGCGGCTTCGGCCGAGGCCAGCAAACAGGCCGCTGCCGACAGTGCCTCCTCCGCACAAAGCTGGGCCAACTCCGCGCAGATTTCTGCTGAACAGGCTCAGACGCAGGCACTCAACGCTGAAATTAGCGCCAATGAGGCGGGAAATTCATCGCTAGCTGCATCGGAAAGTGAAAATGACGCCAATGCCAGCGCTGGGCAGGCGACGACCAGTGCACAGAATGCCGCCAACAGTGCCGCGACCGCTACCACACAGGCGGGCTTGGCCACTACTGCAAAAACCGATGCGCAGGCGGCGCGTGATGGGGCCATCAATGCGCAGGCCGGAGCCGAAACAGCACAGGGTATTGCCGGTAGCAGTGCGGTGGCCGCAGCAGATAGCGCAACGGTGGCGCAGACCGCAGAGACCGGTGCAGTTGCGGCACAGCAAAAAGCCTTGCAGTGGGCCAACCACCCTGAAGACCAGTTGCTACCCGGAGAGACGCAATACTCCAGCGCTCACTGGGCGGCCAAGGCGGCCAACTCGGCCCGCTATGTCATCATCAGCGACGGCGTTGTGGATGGCAAAAATGTCTACGTCAACGACTTTATCACCTACTCGGTGCCGGATGCGGCCTGGTTTATAACCCCCGGTTCGGGCAACGTCGCCAGCGTCAACGGTTATATCGGTGCGGTGGTACTGGATTACGGGGATTTTGCCGGAGCGCAGAATACGCTGTTCGATGCCGGCGTGGGTGTGCGCGGTAAAAACAGCGCTGGCGCTGCGAAATACCTGGCACGGACCAGTGCCGATGGCGCCCAGGTGTGGCTGGGTGACGCCACCATGCCGGCGGTGGTTCAATCGGCTTCGGTACCCCGGTGGAACAACGGTTCCGCTAGTGTTGACCTGTTGCATACCGGAAGCGGCAACCAATGGCTGGCGGGCCGTTTGGCGGTGGGCAAGTCACAAACGCCGGCACTGGCCAACGGCGGCAACGAGTCCCTGGTTGCGGACACCGGGTTTTATGCGCACGCCAACGCCGACGGGGGCGAGACCTTTATCGGCTTTGCCAGCGGTGACAGTTTCGATGCGCGGTTTTACTGCAACCCCGCCGAGAAGGTGGTGGATTTTGTCGGCGGCAGCGCCGGCTGGAAACTGCAGCAGGCCGGGCAGGATCTGCTGCACAGCGGGGGCGGGCAGACAGTCTCTGGCACAACCACTTTCGACAGGATTCGCTTCCCGCGCGCCAGCGCTGGGCCTATCGAGTTCCTTCATCCTACCGCTGGATCATTCAAAGTCGGTTTTCAGGATGACTACCTACGCTTTCGCGGCAGTGGTGCGGATAACCCCGCGGGTATCCGCCTGGATGACGAATCAGAAGCGGTTGTGGCGCTGTCTCGCCATGGTGCTTCACAGTTTTATCGCGGACTCAACGCCAGTGCGATCAGCGAAGACGGCACCGCCCTGGCGGAAAAGTATCTGGGTATTTCTGCTACAGCGGCCGATGCCGCAAAGCTGGGCGGTGAGGAGGCGGCCCACTTTATCTCCGGCAAGAACGCGAGTGGCACCCTGGGCGTTCAGGGCACCAACGGCTGGAACGATGTTGTCAAAAGCGGCTTTTACAACGGCTCGGTTCAAGCCAATGATCCGCTGGGAAACGCCACCGGCTGGTACTGGGGTATTCACGTCAGCCACGAGAACACCAGTCAGCAATACGGCTGGACCCTGGTGTCCAGCAACAGCGCCAATCCGACCTGGTATCTGCGCGGTGTGCAGGCGGGCAGCTGGGGCAACTGGTATCAAGTTATTACCAGCAAGGGCGGGCAGACCATTCACGGCGGCCTGGAGCTGGGTGCTGCGATAACGCTGCCTTTTGGGGACGGGTTTCAGTCCAAAGATTCCGGGGGCACTCCGCACTCCATCGCGCGGTTGGGCACTGGTAACCTGGCGATTTTAGGCACTGCTATTTATCCGACCCGAATTGACAGTGCGGTTGTACCTCGCTGGTGGGACGGTACCAATAACAGGGATCTTCTGCACAGCGGCGGTGGCCAGTCGATTGGCGGACTGACCACGTTCAATTCCGCGAGCTATGGCCAGCATATCAAGATTGTCCGCGGTGGAGAGAGCTGGAGCATCACATCCTCCCTCGACGGTTCCCTGGATTTCAACCGCAACTCCGGGTCCGGCACCGCCAAAGTGGATATGCCAGCGCTGAATGCCAGCGGCGCTCTGACGCAGAGCGGGCATCAGGTCTGGCATGATGGCAATACATCGGGCTTTACCCCGGCCTCGGCGCCGGCACTGGGCGTGGTGAACCTGAACAATTACCAGACCCCCGGCTTCTATTACCAGACCGCCAATGCCAACGCCACCAGTGGGAGCAATTACCCAACCGCAAAAGCGGGTTCCCTGGTGGTCCAGGCCGCAGCCGGCGTCACCCAGCAGTATTACACCTACAATTTTCTGAGCAGTGATGCGCCCGACTTCTATTTTCGGGGCTATTACAACGGCAGTTGGTCGGCCTGGAGAAAGGTGCTGCACTCCGGCAGTACAAACGCCTCTGTTGCGGGTTCACTGGGCATTGGTGTCGCCTCTGGCGGCACCCTGGCCAACGGCAAGGGCATCGCCCTGGGGGATAACGATACCGGTATCCGCCAGAATGGCTCAGGGGTGCTGGAGCTATGGGCGAATAACCAGGAGGTGATGCAGCTTACCAGCAGCACTATTTATTCCTACAAGCGCCATTACTTTAATGCGGAATTTACGGTCAACGACTCTGACGCAGGACTAAAAGAGCATTTCCGCGAAGTTGAATTGACGCGACTACTGGAAAAGCTGGTGCGGATCGAGTGGCTACTCTATGACCTGAAGGATGGCAGTGCCAAGGATCAGTTCGGCGTGGTGGCGCAGAGTATCCAAAAGATACTGCCGGAAGTGGTGGAGCGCAATCCGGTCACCGGAGATTTGTCCGTGTGCTACCCGATGATTTACAACTACTGGTGCGCGGTGAACGCCTGGCAGGCACAGCGGCTCACGAAGCAGCAGCGGCGGCTCAGGAACCAGCAAAAAGCCCTCAATCGTTTGACGGCCCGGGTCAGAAAGCTGGAGGCGGCCTAGTGGGGTCCACACCGGGCAGCTATCCGCTGACCAGCGAGCAACTTGCGGGTCTGGACGGCATCAATAATACGTTTACCAGTGAAAACCTGGCGGCGCGCGGCGATGTGCCGGGCCCGCCCTTTAGCAGCGATGATCTGCTGGGCCTGACGGACTATGTGCCCATGAGTGGGGCCTCGCTGTCAAAAACCAGTGTCACCAATGAAAATATCGCGCTGGTTGGGACTTCCCGAACACTGAGTTCCGGCACCATCACCGCCAGCGTCAGTGGTGGCACGGGCAACTACACCTATACCTGGCAGAAGGTCAGCGGCACCACCCTGTCACAAAGCGGCTCCGGGTCGTCGGTCAGTTTGACCCATACCAGCAGCGGCGGCGTGTCGGTTACGGCGGTCTACCGGTGCCGGATTACCGATGGTGTGGGCACCATCACCACCAACAATATTGCGATCAACTTTACCCACTACCGGCTCAATACCGGCGCGATCACCAACGAAGTTGCGATTGACTACGCGCCGGCGACGGTGACCGCGACGGTGTTTGTGAACCGCAACGGCACTGCCAGTGGTACCGGCTACTGGATAGCGCCGGCCAGTTCCACCGTGGGGGATTTATTTGATGTGTATTTCAATATCACCCTGGGCACGGTCAGTAGTGGTTCGCCCACCACAACCCCGTTGACGATCAATACCCAGCGCTGGCAATCGGTGACGGCCAGCCAGTCGCGGCCGGATAAGCCGGGCCTGAGCAAGGTAGCGGACGTGCGTGTGCGGATACGCAAAAAATCCGGTGGCGGCTACCTGTTCGACAAGACCGTCAGGATTTCGGCAATCGTGGAGAGTGACTGGCTATAGCGCCTTTTTAATGAACCCCTTATTTTTCGAGTATCAGGAGTGCAGACCATGCCAACCGGCAATCGACCCAAACGCAAGACCGCAACCAAATCGACCCAACCGGATACCGGGGAAAATCCGCAGGCATCTTCCTCGGCGGCTGACGAGTACGTGATTACCGGGGAGCAACTGCAGCAGCTGCGCCAGTTATTGGGGGGCATAGTGCAGACAGGCTCGGTGTTTGATCCCGACCCGGTAAAGATGTACGGCGGCATGATTCAATCCAATCGAACCCTGGCGACACAGGCGGCGGATGTGTTGCAGAAGCTGCGCCCGGTGACCTGAATGCGCCACGCCTTCTTATACAGTTACGATCCCCAAAACGGCCTGCAAACACAGGCCGTTGTTGTATCTGATCTGCGCGATATAAACCGCATGATGGAAGTGGCGCGCAGCAAGGGGCTGGATGAGACCAGCGCACAGATGCGGGAAGTGATTGCGGCCTATGTGGGCTATCCGCCCCACATGGATCTTGTGCACCAGTGGGCAGAGGCGGCGGACAGGGCGGCATTGGAAGCGGAGCACCCCTGGCTGGCATTTTATCGGGGCGAGGCAGTGGCGTTGCCGGAGGACGACCCAGGGCTGCGTCAGGCCGAGGTGGATCAGTTGGTCGCGGAGTTTTATCGCCGGGTCTTTAAGGCCGAGCGGGCGGAGCGGTTGCGGGCGATCAAGGTGACGGTGGACGGCAAGCAACTGGATGGGGACGAGACGGCCCAGACCCGTATGGCGCGGGTGGTGACCATCGCCCAACACCAATTGCTTAATGGTCTGATTGATTACCTGGAAACACAGCAGGGCAACACAGCGTTGACCACGCCAGAGTTGGTCAGCGGCCTGTTGACGGCATTCAATCAGATTCGCCAGGACCAGTCGGCCCAATGGATGCTGTCAGACAATAGCGCCAGCACATTCACCCCGAGTCAGTTGTGCGAGGGGTTGCACCTGGCGATGCGGGAACAGGAAAGTTTGTGGGGCTTCGATTCGTGAAGAGGATTAGACAGCCTTTGTGGAAAACCATTCACATAACGCAAGCGGAGGAGTAAGTGTGGCCAAAATCAATAGCTATAACTTCGCTGGAGAAACTCCCCGGATCGATCCCAAGCTCCTGGACGGCCGTTTTGCCACCCGGGCAATGAATGTGGAACTGCGCCGGGGACAGATAGCGCCGGCCTGTGCACCGGCGGAAACAGGGCAGACCCTGGATACGGCTACACAGACCCTGTACCTGTTCAACCGTGAGGGCAATGAGGGGCAGGGCTTCTGGTTTGAATTTGCCGGCGATGTGGATGTGGTGCGGGGACAGATTGCCGGGGATACCACGGAGCGCACTTATTTTACCGGCGATGGTGTGCCCAAAATCACCGACGCCACCCTGGCCACCGGTGGCGCAGGCCCCTATCCCTCCGGGGTGCACGACCTGGGCCTGCCCGCACCCTCCGCAGCCCCCTTTGTGACTGGCCCGGACGGGGAGCCCCCGGAAGGTGGTCAGTCGATCGATACCGCCTATATCGTCACCTTTGTGTCGGCGCGGGGAGAGGAGGGGCCGCCCAGTGTGCCCTCGCGCATTGTGGCGCGCTGGGACGGGGCCACGGTGGCGTTGAGCGCGATTCCGGTGGCCAGCGGCAATTTTGTGGTGCAGACCAAACGGATCTACCGGGCCGAATTAACCGGCGCCTTTCAGTTTGTGGCCGAGATCCCCGCCGCCCAGGGCAGCTTTAGTGACAGTGTGGAGTCAGAGCAGTTGGGGGAATCCTGTCCCAGCGGCGACTGGATAGCGCCGGACCCGAATATGACCGGGCTGACGGCGCTGCCCAATGGGGTGATGCTGGGGGCCTTCGGCAATACCCTGGCTTTTTGCGAACCCTTTCAGCCCCACGCCTGGCCGATCCGCTATCAGTTGGCGATGGCTTATGATTTTGTTGCGGCGGCGGTGATTTCGAGCGGTGCGGTGATCGCTACGACCGGCAAGCCCTATCTGGTGGCCGGTTCCGAACCGGCGGCCATGAGCCTGGTACCACTGGATGAGGTTCACGCCTGTGTCAGCAAGCGCTCCCTGGTGGATATGGGGGAATATGTTATTTATGCGTCACCGGACGGGCTGGTTGCGGTGGGGGGCACCGATGCGCGTCTGGTCAGCGAACCACTGATACTGCCATCGCAGTTTAGGGAACGCTTTAACCCATCGAGCATTCACGCCTATCGCTTCGAGGACCGCTACCTGGCGTTTTACGACAATGGAATCGAGCGGGGCAGCTTTAGTTTTTCCGTGCAGGAGGGGTTTCGCTTTTACGATGTGACGGCGGACACCGCCTACCTGGACGAGGCCAGTGGCGAACTGTACCTGTGTCAGGCGGGCGTGGTGAGCCGCTGGGGCGCCGGCCCGGACTCTCCCTACACCTGGCGCAGTAAGGTGTGGCCAACCCCGCTCGGGGTGGGATTCGCCGCGGCCAAGATCGACGCGGATACCTATCCGGTGGATTTTGACGTTTACGCCGACGGTGAGCTGCTGCACAGCCTGTCGGTGATGGATGGCCACGCCTTTCGGTTGCCCAGCAGGCGCCGTTACCGCCATGTGCAGTTCGAGCTGCGCGGCACTGCGCCGGTATCGAATATCCAGCTGGCCGGCAGTATGAGCGAGATCAGCTGATGGCCAGGCGTCCGACCGGATTACAAAAAGTTTCTCCAAAGGTGGACCGCGCCATCCGCGCTCCTCTGGAAAAATTGCGGGAACTGGTGGAGGTGGGGCTGGGTGCGCGCGGTGATCCCCTGGACCGCAATCTGACTATTCGCGATTTGATTGATATGGGACTGGCACAGCTGCGCAACTCGGTGCGCTTTCCCATACCCGGCGACGATCTGATTCCCACCAACCCGGCACCCGACCCGATTGTGCCGCCGGCCCCCACGGGCTTTGCGGTGACCAACGGTTTCAGCCATGTGTTTTTGCAGTGGAACAATCCCAACAGCCAGTACCGGGGCCACGCCTACACCACTATTTACCGGGCCACCGAGGACAACCTGGCCAATGCGGTGGCCATCGGCCAGTCCACCAGCTTTTTGTATGCGGATGTGGGGCTACAACGGGAAGTCACTTATTACTACTGGATCGCCTATACCTCGATCACCGATATTGAGGGGCCGCACAACGGGGCGGCGGGTACCGCCGGCAGTACGGCGCCGGACCCGGCGCTGGTGCTGGAGAGCCTGTCGGGGCAGATTCGGGAAACGCAGCTGTATCAAGCCCTACAGGACCGCCTGAACCTGATCGACAACCCGGCGACGGGACTGGTGGACAGTCTCAACAATGAAATCAGCAGTCGTCAGCAGGCGGTCAACAGTCTGCAGCAGCAGATTGACGGCCTGGTGGTGGCCACGGATGTGGAGATTTTTTATCAGCCGGAGGCGCCGACCCCGGAACAGGCCAGTGGCGGTGTGCTGGTGGAGGGATCCCGCTGGTTCGACACCGACGATAACAATCACCCCTATGTATACACGGAGGATGACGGCCTTTGGCACGATGCCCGCGACCAGCTTGTGCTGACGGTGGAGGCCAATTTAACTGCCGAGCGGTTGGCGCGGATCGCGGCGGACGAAGCGCAACTGGCGCGCCTGGATGCCATGGAGTTGACGGTCAACGATCCGGTCAATGGTGTGGCGGCCAATGCCGGTGCCATCAGTGCCCAGAACCTGCGGATCACCAGCAATGAAGAACAGCTGGTGGCCCAGGCCGGGCAACTGGACAGCCTGGAGCTGACGGTGTTCGATGCCAATACCGGTGTGGGCGCCAATGCGTCCGCGCTGGCCGCCCAGGCGCTGGAGATTATCCGGGTCGGCGAGGATATCGCGGCCCAGGGCCAGGACATCGCCGGCCTGCAGGCGACGCTGGAAAACCCCAACAGCGGGTTGGCGGCCAGTGCAGCGGCCATCGATCAGTTGCAGATTGATGTGGCCTTTATCGACGGGGAGTTGCAGTCCCAGGCCACGGCCCTGACCCAGGTGCAGACCGAATCCGGTGAAAACACCACAGCGGTACAGGTGTTGCAGCAGAGCGTGGATGGCATCGAAGGGCAGTTTACGGTCAAGATCGACAGCAACGGCTATGTGGCCGGGTTCGGCCTGGCGGTGACCCAGAACGAGTACGACGGCACCCAGCACAGCGAAATGATTTTCTCCGTGGACCGGTTTTCCGTGGGTGCGCCGGGGAAGGCCGAGCTGGCTTTTATTATCGACGGCAACCGGGTGGTGATGGATGGCGCGCTGATCAAGGACGCCACTATCAATACGGCGCAGGTGGGCAGCATCGCGGTGGACAGGATCACCGGGATCAACGCGGCCTTTGTGCTGGCCCGTATCGGCACCGGCAGTATCACCAATGCCTATATCGGCGACTTTATCCAATCGGACAGCTTTGGCAATTCCGGCGGTACCCAGGGCTGGCGCATCGACAAAACCGGCTCGGCCATTTTTAACCATATTTTTGCGCGCGGGAATATTGAGGCGGATCGGCTAAAGGCCAATGCCGCCGATATCATCGACACTCTGCATATAAAAAACAATGCGGTCACGATAGCGAAATCAGTCAAGATCCCGAATCAAACTCTAATCTATCCAGGCGCAAGGGCTGTATTGGCAACCGCCAGTTTCAACCCGGAGGGCGGCGGATATCATGTGATAGTCACCGGGGAGTTTTACCAGTGGGAGGATGGGGCGGTTGAAGTGGAACTGTTTATCAATGGTGTGCACCGGCAGAGCAATGTGATCTGGCAGGACGTGGGGGGCAGCTCGAATATGAACTGGTCGGTACCGGTGTCCATGAGTTATGGCGGCAGCAGTGCGTCGATTGTGACGGTAAGGGTGACCGCCAAGCACCTCGAACATAAAGGCGGGTATATGCGCAATGGCAATTTATTGATTATGGGAGCCAAAAAATGACGCTTTACGTTGTTGTCTTCGATCCATCCAATGGGCGGATTCACTGGACCGTGACAGGTGCAACCCGGGAAGATCTGGAGATGTCGGTTCCAGAACATCTGGACTGGATGATTGTCCCGGACGATGTGTATGTAGATGTTAATGCTGACTATATAAAGGATGGAGCCATCGTCAAACGACCACTTATGGAGGTTACCTGGCGCTACGATGCTGCAGCCAGGGATATTGTTGTGGAAAAAATCCCGGTTGGTGCCATGGTGACGGTGCGCAACTGGAAGGGGGTGGTCAACGACGGATTCATAGTTTGGCGGGTTGCCGAGCCGGGCTTCTACAGAATTTATATTGACCTATTTCCCTACCAACCGGAGTGGATTCATGCCGAGATTACCTGAATACGATCCACTGGATGTCCCCGCCACGCGACAACAAGTCAATGACTGGCGCCGAGACCAAGAGGAAGCGCCTTTGCTGGTGGACGGCTTTTTCCTGGATGTGGATCGGGAGAGTCTGCACCGGATGGAATTGCGGTTAAACCACTGGGATCAGATGGGTACTGCAAGCGTCGCCTGGATGACCGCCGAGAACCATCAGCTGTGGCTTGCCCAAAATGACCTGCGCAAACTCTACGACAATGCCTTGGTGGAAAAATCCCGGCGCAGTGCGGCACTGCATAAGGCTGCGCAGCAATTCAAGCGCGATGGTGCCACGTTGCGGCAGCTCAGGGAATGGAAGGCTTAACCCGCCCGAAGCCGGATTAATTACCACTGCTTAATCTCTATTGCCTATGTTGGTGTTGCAACCTTTTTGCACGTTGGCAGCCTTTCAGGAGCCAATCGAGGCAATCGGTACGCGCTGTGGTGTGCCGGATCTTTTTACACAAATTCGATGCGGCGTGGCCAATGGTCGCGCCTTTCTAATGACTGACGATGACAGTTTTTGCGTGCTGCGCCCAAGAATCGAGAAAGGGGACAAGGTGATCGAGGTTTGGGCCGCGTCAGGTAAAGGTGGCAATGCAATCCGCGCTCACTTTCCGCAGGCACAGCAAATGGCGCTGGCGGTTGGCGCCAAGTATTTACAGTTCTGGACGGTGTTGCCGGCGCTAAACCGATTGGCCCGGCGTCTGGGGTTTGAGCCCCATCGCACCGAGGGCGATTTTACGATCTGGAGGATGCCTTTGTGAAACTTTCCATGGTCATTGATTCCGATGACAAGGGTCTGTACGACCAGCTTCCCGGTACGGGAGAATTTGACAACTTTCAGCCCTTTAGATTGCGGCGGTTATTCCATAAGGGTGGTGACAATAAAATCAAAGAGACCGCCGACGAAAAAGCCTTTGCGGATGTGGTGGCGCAAAAGTGGAATCACTATCAGCAGAAATACTCTGGTCTGGAGCAGGCGTTTATGGACCGGGTGGACGCGCAGGACAGTGAAGCGGCCATGGATTTTGCCGAGGGATCGGCGAATCAGCACAGCCGGGCCGAGTTCAGTGAGGCCAAGGCGGGTCTTCAGGACAATCTGGTGTCGGCAGGCATCAATCCCAACAGTGGCAAATTCAAAGCCGCCACCAATCAGATGACGGTGGCCGAAGGGAAGTCCACCGGCGAGACGGTGACCCGTGCCTGCAACAGCCAAAAGGACCAGTATGTCACCGGGTTGCAGAACATCGTCAACATGGGGCAGGGCAAGTCGGCTACAGCCACAGCGGGCATGGGTGGTTTGGCTGACGCTGCGGCCGATAAAGCGGCCGACGATGCCGCCCAGGCGTTTAATGAATCGGCCCTGACTCAGCAAGCGGTTGGCACCCTTGCGGGGGCGGCGGCGAGCTATGGGCTCGATAGAAAGCAATCGATGAAGCCCGGTTATGCACTGGAGACCGAGGCGCTTCCAGAAAACCAGACGGCCGATATTGGACTCAACTACGGCCAGATAGTGGGGTAATTCAATATGGGTGCATTCGATAACGCAATGGATCAGAGGCGCGATCAAGCGTATGGGGCTAACTCCGGGCGGGGAGGTGTGTATTTTGATGGCAGTGCGGAGAACACACTGGCCAGGATTTACCGCGCCGAGTGGCAGGATTATCTAAAACGCTTTGCCCCTTACGAGGACAAGGCCATCGACTTCGCCACCAACCCGGAGGCAGTGACCGAGGCGGTGGACCGGGCGGGTGAGGCGATGGATCAGAGCTTTGCCACTTCAAAGGAAAGTCTGCAGCGGGACCGCAGTCGCTTTGGCTTGTCGATGAGTCCACGGGAACAGGCCAGCGAAAGTCGTTCCAACGCAGCCAGTGGAACCGCCGCAAAGCTGGCAGCCAGAAACAATACCCGGATGCATGTGCAGGACCGTCAGCAGCAGGTCATGTCCGGCACGGGCGCCATCGGGTTGAGAGAAGCGATTAGCGAGGGCCGTTAACCATGAGCGGAAGTTACGGATTAATCAGTGTTGGTCGCGGTGTGAAGCGGGACGCGATGCAGGGACTGGAACAGGTTGCGCAGCAGGAGCGCGAGCGGGACATGCGCAACGACCAGCTGGAAATGGCCGAAAAGCAGCAGAAGGCCACCAATGTCAGTGCCGGTGCCGGTATTGGGGCCTCCATGGCCGCTGGTGCTGAGACTGGTGCCTTTGCCGGGCCTATGGGGATGTTGTATGGGGCGGCCCTGGGCGCGTTGGCTGGCTGGGCAACCGGTGAACTTTTTTAAGGGGAAACAGAATGGCTGGATTAAGCACGGCCAATGCGGCCCATGGCTTTATGCAGGGTTTTGGCTTTATGGAGAATGTGAAGGACCGGAGGCTTCAGCGGGATCGCCAGGTTAAAGCGGATGCGCGGGCGGAAGAGGAACTGGCTCACCAGAGGCAGCGCCAAGGTCTGGCGGATGCACGCCAAACTGAGCGATACAACCGGGAGCTGGCGGAGTACAACCTAAAACAACTGGGTCGGGTTGCATCGATCATCGAATATGGCGGTAATCCAGATACGCCAGAGATGGCCGCACTGCTGTCTTTACCGGAGACCATGAAAGGACTGCGAGAGGGTCAACTCCCGTTGGAGTCGCCGGAGGTTGCGCAGGCGGTACAGGCGACCTCCCCCGATCTGATCAGCGGCAGTGAAGTCGCCGACGAACTTGGGGGGGTCGCTTTCCTGACCCGTGGTAAGCAGCCGGGTACGGTTGTCATTGGTATGCGGCGCAACGGTGAGATTGTCCCCAAAACGGACCGGCAGTCAACGGCACAGGAAGACCCGGTACATCAGTATCAGGTAGACCCATTGATGAAGCGGGGTATGGGTTGGGCAGGGCAGATAGACATCCTCAAAAACAATCCCAAAGAGCGGCGTGCACTGTTGAAGGCACTTGGGATGCTGAAAGACCCCGAGCCCAATAAAAACGCCACCGAGTTGGAAAAGCTGCTGATAGCACGGGCGAAAGCAGAGCCAGGAAGCGATGAGCACCAATCACTTTCGGCGCGGATTCAATATTTGGAAGACCCCAGAAAGCCGAGCGGACCGGAAAAACCGATTATTAAGACCGTGAAAGGAGAGGACGGGTTTAGCGAAACATTGGTGCGTGTCGATCCCAAAACCAATCAGTTGATTCCCCTTGAAGCGCCCCTCAGCAAAGCGGAATTGATGCCCAAGGCCGAAGCCTATGCGAAGACTCGTATCGACGAGACTGCGGGATACTTCTCCAGTGACGGTACGGATTTTAAGCCCTGGGGTGGCAGTCGGGAGCGCGCCAGGCAGTATTTTATTCAGGAATACCTGAATCTGTATGGTGCCGAGCAGGGTGGTGGACAACAGATGGCTTCCGGTGGAAACCCGGATATTCGAACAGTGCCCGGCTACCCCACGCCAACGGAGCGTCAGGTCCAGGGTCTATACCAGCAACCAAACCAAGCATCGCTGTTTTTGAGTAAATTCGGCTATCTGCCTGAAGGGTTTGAGATCCCGGATGAAACTCAGGTTGTCGATCTACCCGAGGTTCCCCGCCCGGGCGTTTAATCTTCCTCATTGACCGCGCTGTTCGGCAGCGGTTTTCCTTTCTTCAATCTGGTGGCTGTTATGCCTGATTATTTTGACCAACTGGAGCAACAGGCTTCCGGGGGCGATTACTTTGATCAATTGGAGCGGCCCGATAGTGCTCCAACTGATACTGATGCGCCGCAGCCTGGAATGCTGGAAGACCTGAAAAACCATGCTTGGAGTGCTTGGAAGGACGGCTATGCCGGCGAACTGAAAACGGTCGAGGTTCTGGCCAGAAGTGAGACGGCAGGAGATCTGTCGGACGAACTCGCCCAGTCATCCAGCCGTAGTCGGGAAAACCTCAGTCGTAATGCTAAAGAGGCAATGTGGAAGCAGTGGGCGGTGGATGTTGATCCGGGCCGCTCGCAAATGAATATGCGCGGAGAACCTGTCAGCCGGTATGAGGCGGGAGAAGCCTGGGGAGATCCGCACGCATGGAATGCCTTGATTGGTAGTGTGGCCGGGTCCATGGGGTCCATGGTGTCCACAGGTGGTCCGCTGAAAGGGGTGATTAGTGGAGTGCTGGGTAGTATCTCCAAGAGGATAGGAATAAAAGCGGCGCGGGAGCGTAGTCTTAAAGAGGCAGCGGATGAAGGTGGGGAGGAAGCAGTCACGGCATTGAAAAAGAAGTATGCCGCTCGGGATGCTGCGACCAATTCCGTTGTTGGGGCTCTGAGCTATGGCATGGCCGAGGGTGCGATGGTTGGGGGCCAGGTGGCGCGGGAGGTGGAAGATCACATTCTGCAGATGCCGGCCGCAATCCTTACCGAGGCGCCATTGTTTCAAGAGACTTACTGGGGGCTGCGTGACAAGGGAGCAATGGACCACGGGGATGCGTTCAAGCAGGCGCGCGAGGCGACCGCTGCCATATTGGGCGAGAAGGGACTCTACCGGGCAGGCGTTCCCGCAATGCTCCTGGGCACAGTGGCAGGTCGATATATCGACAAGGCGCTGACCGGAAAACTGCAGGGGTCTCGACCGGTACGCGCGGCCAAAGGCGCCTTGGTTGAGATGCCGACTGAAGCCGCGCAAGGCGCGGCGGAGCATCTTGCCGCCGGTTACTCCATTCAGGAAGCGGATGTGGAACATGATCCCTCTGCAGGGCTCGCCAACGCGGTGGTGGCCGAAGGGTTGGGTGGCACTATTGCTGGCGGTGGCCTTGGGGCCTTGTCGCGGACTCCACGGGAAATCGAGGCGGAGGTAAAGGCCAGAAAGCACCGCCGGACACTGAATACGAAGGAACTGAACTCCGAGATTGAGGCGGAAATCCTCAAGATGAACGAGGAAGCGTCCTATGTGCAAAGCCTGGAGGCTGCACGCCAACAGATAGCGCCCAATTTCGATGTGGATCTCTCTCTGGATGGTACCACCATGCCGGAGGCCGGCGCACCGCCGGAGGGTACTGTTGACTATACACCCTATGCTCAGACGATGGCGCCGCTGGAGGTCGATCCGGCTGCGGTCGAACCCGGCAACGCTATCGAGTTCGAGCGGTCTGAAATTGACAGTAAAGACCGGGCTGCACTGTCCCTGGAGCCGTTGGAAAGGCGGGAAGAGGGTATTCCTTACGAGCCGCCGTCGCGTATCGATTCCCTGGCTCAGCGCCTGGAAGAGCGTGGCGCGCGGATCGAGACCCAGGGCTCTGCGCCCGAGGTTGAGGAGTTTCAAACTGAGGAGTTGAAACTGTCCGAGTCGGATCTCAAGAAAGCATTGGAGGAGTCGGAGGCGGATGCCATTCCGACTTCTGATATGGATGTCGCCGCCGAGGAAGCCCCCACCTCCCCGAAAAATGATGTTGCTGAGCCAAATGGCGCTCGGAAAGAGGTCGACAAACCCGTAAACACAACACCGGCTGGGGCCGAATCCAGCACGGGCGACGCAGCCACGATATTGGAACAGACGGCGGCCAGGATGGGCTCTCTGGACAAATTGCGCAGCTATGCGCGGGGTCGGTTCGGAAAACAGGCTGCTGAAGGCATGAAGGCGGAGATTCAGGCTGCCTGGGACAAGGTGGAAAAATCAGGGCAGGGAGTGGGGGGAAAGCAGGGGGCTTCGCCCGGCGATTCTGTCCAAGATATAGAAACAGCTGCCAACGAAGCCGCTACCAGCCCGCTGAACAACCTGCCTGAACCAACGGAGGCGCAGAAGGAGGCGGGCAACTACAAGGTCGGCAAACTGAAGCTGCACGGCCTGGAATTGTCTATCGAAAATCCTCGCGGTTCTGTCCGCTCCGGGACCAGCCCGGACGGCAAGCGTTGGCAAAACACACTCCCTCATCATTACGGCTATATCCGCAAAACCGAAGGCGCCGACGGCGACCATGTGGATGTTTTTGTGGGGCCGGACGTGGATTCGGAGCGGGTGTTTGTGGTGGATCAGGTGAACAGGGACGGCAGTTTCGATGAGCACAAGGTTCTGCTGGGATTCAGTGACAAAGCCAAGGCCATCGCCGGTTACAAGGGTGCCTATGACAAGGGGTGGAAAGTCGGGCCGGTGACGGCCATGGAGTTGGCGGGATTCAAGGACTGGCTCAAAGGCGACACTTCCAGGCCCGTCAGCCAATCCTTTCCGGCATCGACATCGGCAACGAAAAAGCGCCAGCCGTCCAGGAGAGAAAAACGCGAGCAGCCGCGTAAAAAAATCGAAGACATTGGCGAGAAGATGGCCGGCGCGCGCAAGGACGCATTCCAAAACAGCACCGCCGCTTTGAAGTCCGGGGACCTCGCCAATCAGCCCCTTGGCAAGATCTGGCCGAAGGACGCTTTTCAGGATCTGGGCAACCCGTTTGTCGAGGCTTTCGCCCATGCGGTCCGTGCCACCATTCCCGCCAAGCCCCGAAAGCCTTACAAGCGAAAGCGGTGGGTGGAGGAAGTGGAAACCTTGCGCGACTTTCTCCAACAGGATGTGCTGGATCAGTTTGAGCGTGGCCAGCTTGATGCGGATCTCGTGCTGAAGCGTATGCGTGGCAGTTCCGCGCTTGCGGGCCTGGCGGAGAAGATCGGCCTGATGGTGACGCTGGACAAGTCCGACTGGAGCCGCATTGGCCGGGTTAGCTATCACCCCGAGACCCACTCCTATACCAGGGATGGCAAACAAACCCCTTCGCGAGCCATGCTGTCCGTGGAGATAGATGGTCACCACGAAAGCTTCTATGGCGACAAGGCCCGGATTCCCGCAAAAAGCCTGTTTGCGCAAGTGGTGAAGCGCTTGCAGTCCGCCGCCAAAGAACCGTCGCGCAAGGAACTGGATCGCTTCGAGGTTCGGGGGAGAAAGGATTACGCCGCTATTGTCCGCAAGGGCGACAAGGAATACCGCCCGCTGAAAACCTTTACCGGCGACAAGGCCGGCGCGGACGCGCTCAAGTTCAAGCGCGCGAACATCCCGGCGCTGAATGCGGAGTGGGAGAAAGTCAAAGCGCGGGACAATGTGGGTAAGCGGGACGTACGGCTTCTGGAAATGGCGCCGAGGGTCGGTGCTGAACATCGCGTCGGCGATGAGGATGTGGAGCCACAGGCGTTTATGGACACCTTTGGCTTTCGCGGTGTCGAGTTCGGCAACTGGGTCAGGCAGGGCGCGGATGGCCGCGAGCGCCAGGGGCTGCTCAACCAGGCGTACGATGCGCTGATGGACCTGGCGGCGATTCTCGATGTCCCGCCGCTGGCGCTGTCTCTTAATGGTGGCCTGGGGTTGGCGTTCGGTTCCAGGGGCAAGGGTTCTGCCTCGGCGCACTTCGAGCCCAACACCTTCGTGATCAACCTGACCAAGACCAAGGGGGCCGGCACCCTGGCGCATGAATGGTTTCACGCCCTGGATTACTATTTTCAAGCGCAACGCAATGATCCCTTTCTCGGCACGCTACGGAGAGCCACATACATCACCTACAGCCCCGAAACCTATTACGTGCACAAGCGTGATGGCATGTCGTTACCGGCCAGGGATTTTGAGCCGATGGCGCAAGGTGGCGAAGGCTCGCGGGGCCAGCGTTTTATCCCGGCGCGGTTTGACCGTGACAATTGGCAAAAGGTCGAGGGCGTGCGACCGGCCGTGGAGATGGTGTTCGCGGAGCTGGTTGAAACGCTGAACGCCTCGCCAATGCGCGCACGCGCATCCATCATCGACAAGGATAAGGTCGATGGTTACTGGTCGCGGATTATCGAGCGGGCCGCACGGGCCTTCGAGAACTATGTGATTGCCAAACTGGCGGACAGCGGCGCGCAAAACGATTACCTGGCCAGTGTCGCCAGTATCGAACAGTTCAAGCGCAACCCGGAGCGCTACCCCTATCTGTTGGAATCTGAAATGGCGCCGGTAAAGCAGGCGTTTGATCAGTTGTTCTCCACCCTGAAAACCCGCAGCACCGACAAAGGCGTAGCGCTTTACGCGCTCGGTACCGGCAAGGGCATTCAACCGGCACTGGCCAAGGCCGCGCTGAGCCGCGTTAAACAATCGGTAGGCGTTGATGCCAAGGTGGTGGCCGATGAATCCGGGCTGCCTGTGGCTCTGCGCCGGCAGATTGAGTCGGATGGCGCCACCGGGCGGGTGCGTGGCATTTACCACGCGGATACCGGCACCGCCTATATCGTGGCGGGCAACCTCAATAATCCTGCCGATGCCGTGCGTGTCTACCTGCACGAGGTGGTCGGTCACAAGGGCATTCGCGCGGTCACCGGCAAGCGCCTGGATCTGGTGTTGACCGAAATCTATCGGGACATGCCGTCTGATGTGCGCGATACGCTGGAAGGCAAATATCGCAGTCAGCTGCAGGGGTTGAGTGGCCCCGAGGCCAGACGCCGGGTGGCGGATGAGTATGTGGCGCACCTGGCGGAGAACGACCCAAAAAATAGCCTGCTGCAACGCATCATCGCCGTGGTGCGCCGCTGGTTGCGTCAACTGGGTCTGACTGCGAAGTGGACCGAAGCGGATATTGTGGCGCTACTGGCCAGGGGAAAGCGGGCCTTGCGTCGGAGGAACAAGGGCAAGAGAAGGGGGAAAGAAAGCAAAGGAAAAGCGCAAGGGGTTCTCTATGCGGCGGAGCGCCGTGCCAACGACTATGTGGTAGCCCTCTGGAAACTACTGGCGGGCCATGACGACCTGTTCCGGGTACCGCCATCGGAAGCCAAAGACTTCGCCGACATTCTGCGCGAGACGGATACCGGCATTCAATTGGATCAGGTTCACGAGGACGACAGCGCAAGGGGCAAGGCGGTGGCGCGGCACTGGCTGTTGAATGTGCCCCAGCAAAAGCAGGGCAGGGATGGCAAGACCCTGTACAAGCCGGTGGAGGTGCTGGAGAACCGAGACGGCGAAGTATGGATCAATGTATCCCGTCTGGATGCTGGTTTGGGTGGCGGTTGGAGACTGTATGCCATTGTAGGCAACTATGCCCACAACAACGGCAAGGTGTTTATCGGCGACCCCGACGGATTGAGCGACGCGGCCCTGCTGAGACGCACCGAGCATATGCTGTCCAGCGCCTTGAAATTCGGTTCCACCAAGCATCTTCACCCACATCCAAGACAGCAGTATCCAGATGGTGGAATGGAGTGGATACAGCCCCTGCGCTTCGGGGATTCCGACACGGATAATTTGCGCCGGCTTCTGGAGGCGTCCTATCATAATGTTTCCAGCCTGCTGCCGGAGATCAAGAATGTCCGCTTCGACTTTGAAAAAGGTGAATTCACGTTCGCTCGAAGCTTTGTTGGCAAAGTTGGAAAAACAGAGCACCGAGGAAGGCGAGGGGACCCCGTTCCTGACGGTTTCTTTAGCAGGCTGTTGAAATTGTCCCGCATCATCAGCGGCTTTGATAAAATTCTCGTACGATAAAAACTAGGTCTTACTCCGACATGCGTGGCGCTGATATCACTCAAGAAGCTCTTTTTACAACGGTACACCTCGAGAGCTTCGT
>NZ_JBFLAB010000052.1:0-29803 GCF_040742695.1 Microbulbifer discodermiae
CCAAGCTGAATGGTCATGATCCCTTTGCGTATCTGAAAGATGTGATGCAGCGATTACCGATGCATCGCGCCAGTGCTATCGGCGAGCTGCTGCCCCATAACTGGGTTCCTGCTGACAAGGTGTGATGCCCGGACGCTTACCTTCGTTCCTCGATAGTTGGGTCGTTGCAATTCAATTCATCATCAAATAGTGAACCAACCTCACGGAATATGAGGTGATCCGGGAGAAAGCAGACGTGATTATTTTTACTACCCGTCATGCGAAGTTCACTTACTGGATAGACGCCATTTAAGCTTGCGGAAACGCTGACAATTAAAGCAGGTTTGTGTGCCAATTCATTCGCAGTAGCCAACATAAGGAAGTTTTTGAGCGCTGGTGTCGCCATCCCGTGCCACTCTGGTGTGATAAAAATAAACGCATCCGAGAATTTTAGCTCTTCGGCAATTTTTCGCCAGGGCGCCCACTCTTCCGTATCATTCCAAACCCCTTCGTTCCAAAATGGCAGGTTGAGTTCATACAGATCGTGAACCACCGTCTGCTCAAACAGCGGCTTGGCTTTTTTTTCCAGATAACGGGCCACTGTTAGGTTTTTTGAGTCAGCGCGTTGACTGCCGGAAATAATGGTCAGTTTCATAGTATCTCCTAAACTGCTTGTTGAACGCGGAGTGGTCTGTTGCTAGTTGCCTTTTGTGCAGCCAGTATGATGGAGAGGAATATGGAAATTGCACCGACACACTGTAAGGGTGTGAGCGCTTGGTCCAGAATCAAATAGCCAAGCAAAACGGCGGAAACACTACTTAACAAGCCCAAAAAAGAAACCGTAGTGGCGGGTAGTTTTTCGATACCCCGAAACCACAATGCGTAGGCCATCACCGCCCCTACAAGACCCAGGTAACCGTAGCCAAGCCAGGCTGTTGACGTCAGGTGGGCAGGGAGCCCCTCCTGTTCAAGCGCAATAGGCAGCAGTAAAACACCACCAAAGAGAAGCTGCCAGCCCGTGAAGCTGAGCAGGGTCATATTTTTCGGCCTTCCCCAACGTTTGGTCAGCACCACCCCTGAAGCCATACTGGCTGCACCGAGCAATCCCACCCAAATACCACTGGTATCCAACTCTGAGGGGGTACTAAACACCAATAGCGCAATACCGGCGATTCCGATAAAACCGGCGCAGAGCTGGTGCATGCTCAAGTCACTGTTGAGCAATACAAAGCCGAAGATCATGACAAAAATAGGCTGCATGGACATGAGCAGCGCTGCCATACCACCCGGCAGAGCATTGGCTGCATAGAAAAGACAGAAGAAGAACAGGCCAATGTTGAGCAAGCCGAGTATGGCTAGCCTGCTCCACCAGTGCCCCTGCGGTAATACCCGACCAGCGAGTACAAGCAGAATACCGGCTGGCAAGGCTCTCATAGTAGCGGCAACCAATGGGCTATTGGCCGGTAGAAGCTCTGTAGTGACGATATAGGTGCTGCCCCAGACAATAGGGGCCATGGCGGTAAGCACCAATGTGACGATAAAATCAACTCTGGTCATAAACATCTCGACAACCCGCTTTTTCACAAGTATCTTTTATAAAAGATACTTTTGTGACAGTAATGGCTTTATTACTTCCCGTCAAGTATCTTTTTTAAAAGATTTATAGGGAGAAGGCTCTATGGAAGATTCAGTGGATGTGATTCTGCAGCAGTGGAGAAATGCCCGGCCTGACCTGGACTGCTCCGCTATGGGGGTCGTTGGTCGCCTACGCCGTGTCAATGGAATCTGGCAAAAACAGCTGGAAGAGATCTTCGCTCAATTTGAACTGAGCGGTGTCGAGTTCGACATCCTGGCCACCCTTGGTCGCAGCCAGGTTGCGCTGACACCTACTGAGTTGTACCAAACACTCATGCTGTCGTCGGGCGCGATGAGCACACGCATTGAACAATTGGTACAGCGTGGGCTCATCGAGCGCAGTGCCAGTGAAACGGATCGTCGCAGTTGCCGGGTGCAATTGAGTGGGCTTGGGCAGAAAAGGCTGGATGCGGCGCTGGAAGCACACTTAGAGAATATGGATAACATGCTAGCTATGCTGAACAAGCGTGAACAGGGTCAACTGGCAAACCTTTTAAAGAAAATACTGGTTTCCAATTCCCGGTCTGAATAGCTCAAGCTCTATACGGCTAATATGCGATCGCCCATGTTATTACTACATTAGTCACCGCAATATCAAGGCTGCCCCCCTCACTGTGCTGTAAATTTGTTTGTGGGAGCGGGAGAGTCGCACTTTTTAGTACGCTTTCAAACGCATGGTTGCCATTGCAGTTTTCAATCCACAAAGCCCCCATGCTCGTGAGTGGAATCCCCAAATCACCGTCGCACCCATAGCTTTTCCACTGGAGTGGCCGGCTAACTACGGACTGCAGCGGGGCCACTTGCGGCTACGCGAATGGGTTAGGCAAAACCCAGTTGGATCTTTTGAATATGAAAAACCGCGCGTCGGATCGGAGGGGCTTTTACCTTACTCCGAACCAAAATACGCGCGGGACAGTTTTACAAGCGTTAAAAACTAACTTTTCAATCTTTCCAATCTGACTGCGAGGCAGCAGTCTAAGCCGCGGCCCCTTCAGCCACCGCGGATTTTTGCAGTGCCAGCTTAGGATCGACAAACTCATAGCCCAGCACATCGGCCACTGCCTGATAGGTCACCATACCTGCATGGACATTGAGACCTTCCAGCAAATTGCTATCGTCCAGCAAAGCCTGCTTGGCGCCCTTGTTGGCCAGCGCTACGGCGTACGGCAGGGTAGCATTGTTCAGCGCCATAGTGGAGGTACGCGCAACGCCACCGGGCATATTGGCCACACAGTAGTGCACCACGCCATCGACAATATAAGTGGGCTCCTGATGGATGGTCGGCTTGGAGGTTTCGAAGCAACCACCCTGATCGATGGCGACGTCCGCAACAACCGCGCCTTTCTTCATGCGGCTGATGATATCCCGGGTCAAGAGTTTGGGGGCCGCAGCACCGGGAATCAGCACCGCGCCAACCACCAGATCCGCTTCCAAAGCGTGCTTCTCGATGGCATCGTTGGTGGAATATTCGGTGCGTACGGCACCGCCGAAGATATCGTCCAACTGACGCAGCCGCGGCAGCGATCGATCCAGAATAGTGACATCAGCCCCCATACCCAGGGCCATCTTGGCGGCGTTGGTACCCACCACACCACCACCGATAATCAGGACTTTGGCCGGCGCGACACCGGGAACACCACCCAGCAATACGCCCAGGCCGCCCTGGGCTTTTTCCAGGTGATGGGCGCCGCACTGCACGGACATTCGGCCGGCTACTTCGGACATGGGGGCCAGCAACGGCAGGCCGCCAAAGCGGTCGGTGACTGTCTCGTAGGCGATGCAGGTTGCGCCGGATTTAACCAGCAACTCTGTCTGCTTGGGGTCCGGGGCCAGGTGCAGGTAGGTGTAAAGGATCTGGCCCGGGCGCAGCATTTCACACTCGTGGGGCTGGGGCTCTTTCACCTTGACGATCATGTCCGCAGTGGCAAAAATCTCTTCTGCCGACTCTATGATCCGGGCACCGGCCTGCAGGTACATTTCGTCGCTGAAGCCGATGGCGCTGCCACCATCTTTTTGCACCGCTACCGCATGACCGTGACTCACCAGTTCACGTACACTGGCCGGGGTCAGACCGATGCGATACTCGTGGTTTTTGATCTCTTTTGGTACACCAATCAACATTTTTATCACTCCAAGTTTTTGTCTGATGCGCCTATTGGCAGATTGCCGGTGAATGACCGAACCTCTCTTATTCGACCAGTGTAGAACCAGCCCTGGAGTGTATTTATGCATTATTTTTTGCTTAAATAGCGGAATCCACTGATTACATGGCTGAAGCCGCCAGTTTTTAAACAATCCCGCTTATTGGAGCCCCTATGCGCAAACGCGCCAGCGAACTCTCCACCATCGACCGAAACATTCTGCGGGTACTGCAGAAAAATGGCCGCACCAGCTACGCCGAGCTGGCACGTCAGGTGGGTCTTACCGCCACCCCCTGTGTAGAGAGGGTCAAACGCCTGGAGAACGACGGTGTCATCCAGGGTTATACGGCACTGATCAACCCGGAATTTCTCGATGCGGCGCTGGTGGTATTCGTACAGATACGCCTGAACCGCTCGGCTCAGGATGCCTTTGAGGAGTTCCGCAATGCGGTGGCGGCACTGCCGGAAGTACAGGAGTGCTATCTGGTCTCGGGCAATTTCGACTATCTGATCAAGGCGCGGGTGGCGGATATGAGTGCCTACCGAAAGTTTTACGGCGAGACGCTATTGACGCTGCCGGAGGTACAGGAGTGCACCAGTTATGTGGTGATGGAGCAGGTGAAGGAGACGCTGGAGGTACCTGTACATTACAACCGCTGAACGGCACCGGACAGTTCGAAGCCAGCGGCTGCCCCGCTGGCAACCGGGCAGCTGGGGTGGGATTTCGATGAATGGGGAACGATTAATTGGATTGCCGGGCTATTGAGGAATCAGCGCCGCACATAGGCCCCCAGCTGTCGCCGGTAGAGCCCGGCCATTTCCTTGTCGAAGCAACAGAACACCGCGGTTTGCGGCGGACATTCCCGATCCTGATGCCGCACTATCTCCTCCACGGCTATTTCCACTGCCTGCCCGGGTGGATAGCCGTAGACACCGCAACTGATGGCTGGAAATGCAATTGACCGCATACCTTCCCGCCGGGCCAGAGCCAAACAGTCGCGATAACAGCATGCCAGCAGTTCCGGCTCGCCGAGACTGCCACCCCGCCACACGGGGCCAACGGTGTGGTAGATGCGTCTGGCACTGAGAGCAAAGGCGGGGGTGGCGCGTACCTCTCCCACTGGACAGCCACCGATCCGACGGCAGGCCTCACCGAGCCGGGGCCCCGCCGCGCGGTGAATAGCCCCGTCCACACCACCGCCACCGGCGAGGTGGCGGTTGGCCGCATTGACGATCACATCGACCTGGAGCCGGGTGATATCGCCGAGATAAACTTCGATCACTCTTGGCTTCTCCAACCGCTTTCTCGTTAATAGGGCGCGGATGGAACTCCATTTCACTGCACGGCAAGGGCCGCACGCACAGCGACGACTCAACCCATCAGTTGGCGGTGTCGCGATGCCACGTCAGTTGGACAATTCGTCACAATACTCACTAACACGATAGCAGTTGCAGAGAAAACAAACGCCGGCAACAGCTCATAAATGTCGAAGATTCCCCCGGAGAGCTGCCGCCAGACCACGACCGTCACGCCGCCGACCACCACACCGGCTATGGCTCCGCTACCGGTCATGCGCGACCAGAACAGACTGATCAGTACTGCGGGTCCGAACGCCGCCCCCAGTCCGGCCCAGGCGTAGGACACCACATCCAGCACCCTGGAGCCGGGGTCCAGCGCCACCCAGACCGCCACCAGCGCCAAGCCTACTACCGCCCAGCGGCCCACCTTCACCATGTCCGCGGGGCTGGTCTGGCGGCCAAACCAGACGTGGTAGATATCTTCCGCCAGCGCCGCCGAGGACACCAGTAATTGCGAGTCCGCCGTGCTCATAATGGCCGACAGAATCGCCGCCAGCAGCACCCCGGCGACCAGTGGATGAAACAGGACTTCAACCAGGGCCATAAATACCCGCTCGCCGTCCGGGAGCGTCTGTTGCAGCTCAAGGTGGCCAAACAGGCCCACACAGATAGCGCCAAAGAAGCCCACCAGAGACCAAATCGCCGCCACAGAAGCCGCTACAGGCACATCATCGGGGCTTCTCACCGCCTGGAAACGGGCCAATATATGGGGCTGGCCGAAGTATCCCAGCCCCCAGGCCAGTGCACTGAGAATCGCCACCAGGCCCAGTGCCTGGCCATTGCTGTCGCGCAGCCAGTGCATCAGTTCCGGCACCTGCTGGTGCAGCAGGCTCCAGCTGGTGGCCATGCCACCCTCGTCCACAATAACCACCAGGGGCACAGCGACCAGTGCCAGGCTCATCAGCAATCCCTGGAACACGTCCGTCCAGGAGACCGCCAGAAAACCGCCAAACAGGGTGTAGGAAATCACAGCCACCGCACCCGCGATGACCGCCCAGTGGTAGTCCCAGCCAAACACCGTCTCGAACAGTTTGCCACCGGCAATCAGACCCGAAGCCACGTAAAAGAGAAAGAACAGCAGGATAAAGAAGGCGCAGACGGTGCGCAGGTAGGGGTGGCCCATGTTGAAGCGCCGGTGCAGATAGGCGGGCACTGTCAATGCGTCGTCCAACTCGTAGGTATAGACCCGCAGGCGCCGCGCCATGGTGGTCCAACTCAACACTATGCCCGTAAACAGCCCCACCGCAATCCAGACCGAAGACAGACCGGACATATAGGCGGCACCGGGCAGACCGAGCAGCAGCCAGCCGCTCATGTCAGACGCTCCGGCGCTCAGCGCCGCCACTGCCGGTGGCAGTGTGCGGCCGCCGAGAAAATAGTCGCTGGCGTTCTTGGTGCGCAGATACGCGTAGACACCAATAACGAGAATAAGCCCCAGGTAGGCGACGAAAGTTGCCGCGATCAACCACTGTGCATACATAGACATTCCCTCTGCTGTCGACAGCGGCTTGTCTGCCAGCCCGCCACCACCGAGTTATTGCTGTTATTTGCTACGGATACCTGCCCCAAAACAGGTACTGCAACCTATTTTTGTGTTTATTGCACCTAAATCTACCCATTCGCTGGCGCCGACTCAATCCGCACACTACAAATGGGAAGACACATGGAAAATCCGACAACACTATGGGTATCTGTTTGGACGAACTGCGGCGTATGGTCATTCGTCCGACCCTGAAGCACCTCCGCGCCTGGTCTGCAGGAATGGAAGAACTTCTACTGGGCACCGCCGCACAGGAATCACTACTCGGCTTCCACCTCAAGTTCGGGCGGCGACACGGCCTGGGAATCTACCAGATCCAGCCACACACCCACCGCGGCATCTGGGACGATTATCTGATTCACCACCCGGCCCTGGCCTCCAAGATAAGAGGGCTGGCGAGCCAGCACGATTTCCTCCAGCACCCCCACAGTGAATTGGCCACCAATCTGCGCTACGCCACCGCCATCGCCCTGCTGGTCTACCGCGCTGCCGATATCGATATACCGGACCCGGGCGACATAGCCGGAATGGCACGTATCTGGCACCGGGTGTTTCATCACGGCCCGGTTGCCACTGCACGCGACTTTGAACTCAGCTATGCGCGCCTGGTGTCAGGGGCCCCCGCTACAGATTCAGCGCCTCGATATACAGAGGGGGCTCGTCCCTATCCCCCGGCGGAAGCCAGGAGTTCACCTGGCGCCCGCCTGCCATCTCACCCGCAGGGGCAGCCACTGGCGTAGTCCGGTCCAGGCGCAAATTGACAAAATCGTAGAGTTCGCCATCCGCCAACTGCGACGGCGATACCCGGGTGAGCGCCGCAAAGATGTTTTCCGTGCGCCCCGGGTACTGGCACTCCCACTCCTGTAACATCCGCTTTACCGCCTGGCGCTGCAGGTTTTCCTGACTGCCGCACAGGTTGCAGGGGATTATGGGAAATGCCTTATAGGTGGCGAAACTGGCCAGATCCGCCTCGCGGCAGTAGGCCAGCGGGCGAATCACAATATTGCGTCCGTCGTCGGCTCGCAGTTTCGGTGGCATAGCCTTGAGTCGGCCGCCGTAAAACATATTGAGGAACAGGGTCTCCACAATATCGTCCCGGTGGTGCCCCAGCGCCACCTTGGTGGCCCCGACCTCCTCCGCAAAACCGTACAGGGTGCCGCGCCGCAACCGTGAGCAGAGACCGCAGGTGGTCTTGCCTTCCGGCACCACCTGCTTCACCACCGAGTAGGTATCCTTCTCGACGATGTGATAGGGCACCCCCAGAGAGCGCAGATAATCCGGCAGTACCTGTTCCGGAAAGCCCGGCTGTTTCTGGTCCAGGTTGACTGCGACCAGTTCAAAACTGACCGGAGCGCTCTTTTGCAGGTTGAGCAGTATGTCCAGCATCGCGTAGGAGTCCTTGCCGCCGGACAGACAGACCATAAGCCTGTCCCCCTCTTCAATCATGTTGAAGTCGGCGATGGCCCTGCCCACATTGCGGCGCAAGCGCTTCTGCAGCTTGTTGAACTCCAGCCGTTGACGGCGGTTAAGGTCGGACATGGGCTTGCTCAAGTTACCGGGATCTGTTGACACTGTGCGGATAGGAGGTGCGCGATTGTACGCATTTCCGTCAGGGAGTACACGACCGCGCATCCACCTCCGCTTGCATCAGACCCTGGATACAGGGCCACACATGCTCCAACAGGGCGGGTTGTGCCCCGGCCGTGGGGTGGATGCCGTCCGCCTGCATGGCACCCTCCTGCAGGGCTACCGGCTGCAAAAAAAACGGCACCAAAGGTACCTGCTCGGCCGCCGCCACTTTTGGGTAAACAGCGGCGAATGCCTCTGTGTAAGCCCGCCCGTAATTGGGCGGCATGCGCATGCCCAACAACAGCACCCGCGCGCCCCCCTTCTGCGCCAGTTGCACCATACGCTGGAGGTTTTGCTGCAGGGACCTGGGCGGGTAGCCGCGCAGGCCATCGTTGCCCCCCAGCTCCAGAATCAGCCAGCGGGGCCGGTGCTCCTCCAACAGGCGCGGCAGCCGCGCCAGCCCACCGGCAGAAGTCTCGCCACTGACACTGGCGTTCACCACCATCACCGACTTGTCCTCTTCAGCCAGGCGCTCGCGCAGCAACTGTACCCAGCCCTCGGCTTCGTCGAATCCATAGGCGGCACTAATACTGTCACCCAGCACCAGTAGTGTGTCACCCGCATCGGCACGGGTGCCGGCCGAAGGGACCAGCAGCAGCAGGTACAAGCCCAGCCGAACCATCGGGTGCCGTAAAAAGTCGATCGCCATGTCATACTCTCCACTGCCATTTACGTATTGTTAACCGGGCAACCGATAAGGTTACCCGGTTAATGCGGCACAGGGATATGCCGCCGCCGGACCAGGGCCGGCGCTAGCCACCAGAAAACCGGCGATTTCTTCTAATCGCCAGTTTTTCAGGGGCGAGGATCCAATCGATGAGGGATTATCCGTTGGATTGCCGGGCTAATACTATGCAACAAACCGCAGCTTAAGGAAGTCGCAATGTCCACCATGCTCAGGGCCGAAAACCTCTGCCACCGCGTCGCCACCAACGAAGGACCACTGACGCTGTTAAACGATGTTTCCCTGCAGCTCCCCCGCGGTCAAAGCCTGGCCATCACGGGCGCTTCCGGGTCCGGTAAGTCTACCCTGCTGGGCCTGCTGGCGGGGCTGGAAAAGCCCAGTGAGGGGCGTATATGGCTTGCCGACGACGAAATTACAGCCATGGATGAAGAGCAACGGGCCGCCATACGCGCCCGCCGGGTGGGCTTTGTGTTCCAGACCTTCCAACTGTTGCCCGGTCTCACCGCAAAGGAAAACACCATGCTGCCCAGCGAACTGCGTGGGGAGCGCAACGCTTCCAGCCGCGCCGAGGAATTTCTCGCCCGGGTCGGTCTCGATCACCGCCTGCATCACTATCCACGCCAGCTCTCCGGCGGCGAGCAGCAGCGGGTCGCCATCGCGCGGGCCTTCGCCAGCTTCAGCGATAGGGACGGCATCCTGTTCGCCGATGAACCCACCGGCAGTTTGGATGCCGGCAATGGCGACAGGGTCATCGACCTGTTATTCAAACTTAATGAAGAATCTGACGCCACTCTGGTCCTGGTAACCCACGAGCGACGCTTGGCGGAGCGCTGCCAGTCCCATTTGCAACTGGCGGCGGGAGCGGTGGAATCCGTGGATCGATTGTCCAATGACAGTAACCTCTCGGGGATGTCCATCTGATGCTGCCACTCAAATTGCTCGCGCGCGACTGGCGCGGAGGAGAATTGGCACTGATCGCTACCGCTCTGGTTTTGGCGGTCAGCTGTGTCACTGCTATTGCCCATTTCGGCGACCGCCTCACCCGCGCCATGCATATTCAGTCCCAGACCTTCCTGGCGGCCGAACGGGTAGTCAGCAGCAGCAAACCGGTGGACCCGGCTTGGCTCCAGGAGGCTGACAACCGCGGTCTACAGCGGGCGGAAACCGTGCAGTTTGCCTCCATGCTGGCGGCCGGCGACCAGTTCCAGTTCGCCGCCGTGAAGGCGGTCAGCAACGACTATCCACTGGTCGGCCATCTGGAAATCCGCAGCGCCGCCGAAGCGGACAAAAAAAGAGTGGCCAGCGGCCCCGCCGCCGGTGAGGTCTGGTTGGAGCCGCGGCTGCTGCCGCTACTGGATTTGCACATGGGCGACAGCCTGCAACTGGGGGACAGTGCCTTCGCAGTCACGGGACTGCTGGAGCACGAGCCGGATCGTAGTGGCAACCTGTTTTCCATGGGCGCCCGGCTGATGATGAATAGCGCCGATCTGGCGGCCACCCATATTATCCAGCCCGGCAGCCGCGTGACCTATCGCTACCTGTTTGCCGGCGACAATCAGGTGCTGGACAGCTACTTCAAGTGGCTGCAACCGCAACTCACCGAACACCAGCGGGTGATCGATCTCCGCGAGGGGCAGCCCAGGGTGGCCTCAGCGCTGGACCGGGCCGAACGCTTTCTGTTTCTGGCGGGCAGTCTCGCGGTCCTGCTGGCCAGCGTCGCTGTGGGACTGGCAGCGCGCCGTTACAGCCTGCGCCACACCGCCTATGTGGCGGTAATGAAAAGTCTCGGTGCCGGGCGCGGCAAAGTGCTGCGGATCTATCTAGGGCAGTTGGCGGCACTGGTGCTGCTCGCCACCGCTGCGGGACTGCTGATCGGCAGCCTGGTGCAGGCACAGGCAGTGGCGCTGATGGCCGACTTTTTCCCTGTGGACCCGCCCCCGAGTGGCTGGCACCCGCTGCTGGTGGGGCTGGCCACCGGCTTTGCCTGCGCGCTCGGCTTCGCCCTGCCGCCGCTGTTTCGCCTGGCCCGCACCAGCCCTATACGGACACTGCGACACGACTGGAGCAACCCCGATCGGCGCGAATGGCTGGGCCTGATCCTCGGTCCTACATCCATGCTGCTGCTGATCTGGTGGCTTTCCGGCAGCCTCGCCATTACCGCGGCACTGTTTGCCGGTATGGCGCTGCTGGTGGCCGGCAGTGCGCTAGTGAACCGGTTGCTGGTACGCGGCCGTCTCGCCACCCTCGGCGGTGGCTGGCGCATTGCACTGGGCAGCCTGCAGCGCCGGGCCGCCTTCAATACCCTGCTGATCGCCGCCTTTGGCACCGGCCTGCTGGCCATGCTGGCACTGGTCTTCGTGCGCACCACTCTGATCGACGAGTGGCGTATGCAACTGCCCGAGAATGCCCCCAACCACTTCCTCGTCAACATAGCCCCCGACGAGAAAGATGCGGTACAGACACTGCTGGCCGACAACGGAGTGGTTTCCACCGAGTTGTACCCGATGGTGCGCGGCCGCCTCATCGCCATCAACGGCGAAACCGTCAAAGACCGCCGCGAGCAGGACGGCGCCCTGCGGCGGGAACTGAATTTGAGTTGGACCGACAAGCTAGCACCGGACAACCGCATAGTGAGCGGACAGTGGTGGGATCAGGCCCAGGTCGATGAGGGCGTGTCCGTGGAAGTGGAACTGGCGGCGCGACTGAATCTGCAACTGGGCGACCGGCTGCGCTTTTCCATTGGCGGCCTGGAGTTGGAAGCACCCGTAACCAGCCTGCGCTCACTGGACTGGAACAGCATGCGGCCGAATTTCTTCATGCTGTTCGCACCCGGCAGCCTGGAGGGCTTCCCCGCCACTTATATCACCAGTTTCTATCTCCCCCCGGAACAAAAACTGCTGGTCAACGACCTGGTGCGGGCCTTTCCCAGTGTCAGCGTGATCGAGCTGGACAAAATCATCGAACGCATCCGCGATACCATCAACCAGGTCTCGCTGGCGATCGAGTCGGTCATGGTCCTGATGCTGGTGGCGGGAGTGCTGGTGTTGGTGGCCGGCGTGCGCGCCAGTATCGCCGAGCGATTGCAGGAGGCGGCGATCATCCGCACCCTGGGAGGCCGCCGGCGCCTGCTGCTGCAAAGCCTGGTCCTGGAGTTTGGTCTGCTGGGTTGCGCCGCGGGGCTGCTGGCCGCAATCGGTGCCGAAACCACCCTGGCGGTATTGTCGCGGCATGTGTTCGACCTGCCCTTTACCCCCCACCCACTGCTCTGGCTGCTGGGGCCGCTGAGCGGCGCGCTGTTGGTGGGTGCCGCCGGTACCCTTGCCTGCCGCAGCTCCGTCAGCCAACCGCCACTCAGGGTCCTGCGCCAGCTGGCCTGACGAACCATTGTTATCGACCCGGCAATCCAGTCCACAGCCCCTCATGGACTGGGTTGCCGGGTTAATATTGCGGTGCACCCAACTACACCAATTGACGCAGTTATGGATCTCGACTTCGACCGCCGGCACATCTGGCACCCCTACGCCTCCCTGACTGACCCGGCACCGGTTTATCCGGTGACCCGGGCCGACGGCGTGCACATTACTCTCGAGGACGGCACCGACCTCATCGACGGTATGTCCTCCTGGTGGTGCGCCCTGCATGGCTACAATGTGCCGCAGCTGAACCGCGCCGCCGCCGAGCAGATGGAGAAGATGTCCCATGTGATGTTCGGTGGCCTCACCCACGAGCCGGCCATAGAAGTCTGCAAAAAACTGGTGGCGCTGTCGCCGGGGCCATTGCAGCGGGTATTCCTGGCCGATTCCGGCTCGGTGTCGGTGGAGGTGGCCATCAAGATGGCGCTGCAGTACTGGCAGTCCCGGGGTCGCGGTGAGAAACACCGCCTGCTGGCGTTGCGCAACGGTTACCACGGCGATACCTTCGGCGCTATGGCAGCCTGCGACCCGGTCACAGGCATGCACCACCTGTTCGCCAGTCACCTGAACCGACACCTGTTTGCACCCGCCCCGGCCCCCGGCTTCCATCAGCCCTGCCGCGAAGGCGACATCACTCCGCTGCGGCGACTGGTAGAGCAACATCACCGCGAACTGGCAGCACTGATTCTCGAACCCGTGGTACAGGGCGCGGGCGGCATGCGTTTTTACTCACCGGAGTATTTGCGACGCGCGCGCCAGCTGTGCGATGAATACGACCTGCTGCTGATCGCGGATGAAATTGCCACCGGTTTCGGTCGCACCGGCACTATGTTCGCCTGTGAACACGCCGACATAGCGCCGGATATCCTCACCCTCGGCAAGGCCCTGACCGGCGGCACCATGACCCTGGCGGCCACCCTGTGTACCGACCAGGTGGCCGAGGGCATCTGCCGCGGCGAGGCCGGGGTCTTTATGCACGGCCCCACCTTTATGGGCAATCCCCTCGCCTGCGCGGTCGCCAACGCCAGTATCGAACTGCTGCTCGACAGCCCCTGGCAACAGCGGGTCAGCGCTATCGAGGCACAGCTGTGTCGCCAGCTGGCACCCCTCAAACAGGCTCCGGGGGTCGCCGACGTGCGCACACTGGGTGCCATCGGCGTGGTGGAGATGAAGCAGCCGGTGAATGTGCCGCTGGTACAGAGGGCCCTGATCCAGCGCGGCGTATGGCTGCGCCCTTTCGGGAAACTGGTTTACACAATGCCGCCCTATATCATCTCCCCCGGTGAACTGGGCCAGATCAGCGAGGCCATGGTCCAGGTTCTGGGCGACTTGTAGACCTGTGGCGGGTGGATCAAAAGAGAGATTCGCCTACAATCGACGGCACTGTTGTGGAAGCTCTGATTCATTCGGTGCAACCGGCCGCTTGTTTTTCACTTGAATGCGCAAAAAGGGTTTATGGTTCAACCGCTGTTAGAAATCACCGAAATCGAATGTCGCCACGGTGACAGGATCGTCCTCGAACAGGTGTCCTTCCACCTTCACCAGGGCGAGATCTGCTGCCTGCTGGGCCCCAGCGGCTGTGGTAAAACCACACTGCTGCACGCCGTGGCCGGTTTCAATCCTGTCTACCGGGGGCAAATCTCTCTCGCCGGCCGGCCGATCTCCACCGCATCTGCAGTCACACCGCCGGAGCGGCGCAATATCGGTGTGGTGTTTCAGGACTATGCCCTGTTTCCACATCTGACCGTACAGCAAAATATCGCCTTCGGACTCAAATCCGCACCGCAGCCGGAGCGGCGGGCCCGGGTGCGAGAACTGTTGCAACTGGTACGCCTGGAGAGCCACGCCGACAAGTTCCCCCACCAGCTGTCCGGCGGTCAGCAACAGCGCGTGGCACTGGTGCGCGCGCTGGCGCCGCGCCCGGGACTGCTGTTGATGGATGAACCCTTTTCCAACCTGGATACAGAACTGCGGCGCAGTCTGGCCAGCGAAGTGCGCCATATACTGCGGGAACAGGGCACCAGCGCGATACTGGTGACCCACGACCGCAACGAGGCCTTTGCCGCAGCGGACCAGTTGGGTGTGCTGACCGGGGGGCGCCTGCAGCAGTGGGACACGCCGGAAAATATTTTCCGCCACCCCGCCAGCCTATCAGTGGCGCGCATCGTCAGCGACGGCTTTGTGGTAACCGGCAAACTGGTGCGGGAAGGCCTGCTACAAACGGAAATCGGGCGCCTGGCACCGGCGCCTATGCCAAACCTGGATAGCGGCGAAGTGCGGCTGTTCGTACGCAACGAAGCACTGCTGCCGGGCGATCACGCGGATGCGGTAGCGGCCCAGGTGGTCGACAAGAGCTTTCTCGGCGACCGTGTCATCTACAAACTGCGCCTGCCCCAGGGACGTGTAATCGAGACCACCTTCGCTACAGATTACCGCCTGGAACCCGGCAGCGAAGTGCCACTGCGCATCGGCGAGGCCCTGATCTTTTCAGACCATTAACTCCATCGATGTTGCCACTAGCAGGTTGTTGAAAAAGGCATCCTGCCTGTTTCAAAACACGAAAAGCGAAAAATGTGATTTTCACTTTTCTCCCAAAATCAACGACTTAGGCGTCGTTGATTTTGCCGGAACATCCATATTCCGGCACCAGGCGTCGAAATTCTTCGAATTTCAACAGCCTGCTAGATGTTCCCACGGGTTTTTTGCCTGCAGGATCAGGGCTGCGGGGTGGCAAGCGGATCCGCAAATATCGACCCCGTATCTGCAGTGCGCCTCTGCCCCATGGCGCGGCTCAGCAGAATCACCGGCAACAGCCCCACCAGCACTATCATCAGTGCTCCCAGGGCAGAGCGTTCCAGCATTTCATCGGAAGCGAACTGGTACACATAGGTAGCCAGTGTCTCCAACCCAAATGGCCGCAGCAGCAGCGTAGCCGGCAGTTCCTTCATACAGTCGACAAATACCACCAGCGCCCCAGTCAGCAAACCCACGCGCACCAGTGGAAAATGTACCGCCCACAGGGTCTGCCAGCTGCTGCGCCCCAGGGAGCGGGATGCCCGATCCATGGCGGGCGTCACTTTTTCCAGGCTGGATTCAATCGACCCGGCGGAAACCGCTAGGAAACGCACCGTGTAGGCAAATAGAATCGCAAACACGGAGCCGCTCAGCAACAAGCCGGACGAAATACCGAAATGATCGCGCAAAAATGCGTCCACCGCATTGTCAAACGCGGCCAGAGGAATCAGTACACCGATGGCCATCACCGCGCCGGGCATGGCGTAACCCAGTTTGGCGAAATCCACCAGCATCCGTATCACCGGCAGCGGATACAGGCGCCTGCCATAGGCGAGCAGCAAACCGATCATGGCGGTCGCCAGTGCAGCGCCCGCAGACAGCAGAAAACTGTTGCGCGCCGCAGCAAAAAAATCACTGTTCCAATAACGGGAAAAATTCTCCAACGCATACTGCAGTAAAACCACCAGTGGCACCCCAAAACCCAGCAGCAACAACAGGCTGCAGCAGAGTATCGCACCCAGCGCCCGCGGGCCGCGAAGGACATACTGATCGCGGCGACTCGACGCGGACTGGACAAAGTGTTTCTGCCGCGCACGTCCCATGCGCTCTAGCACAATCAGCAGCACTACGAACGCCAGGGTACTGCTGGCAATCTGAGCCGCGCCCCCCAAATTGCCCCGGCTCAGCCAGGTATCGTAGATACCTACACTCAGCGTGCGCACCGCGAAGAAATCGACGGTGCCAAAATCGTTCAGGGTTTCCATCAGTACCAGCGACAAACCCACCGCTATGGCCGGCCGCGCCATCGGCAGTGACACCCGCACAAAGCTCTGCCAGGGCGTACACCCCAATGCGCGGCTGGCGGCGCGAATACTGCCGCACTGCTCCAGAAAGGACGCCCGGGCAAGCATATAGACATAGGGGTAGAGCACCAGCGACAACATGGCCACCGCCCCGCCCATGCTGCGGATCGGCGGGAACCAGTAGTCCCGTGCGCTTTGCCAGCCGAACCAGTCGCGCAACATTTTCTGCACCGGGCCGGCGTATTCCAGTAAATCGGTATAGACATAGGCGATCACATAGGCCGGCACGGCAAACGGCAGCAACAGCGCCCAGGTGAAGAAACGCCTTCCCGGGAATTGGCACATGGTCACCAGCCAGGCGCTGGCGACACCCGCCAGCAGGGTGCAGACCCCCACTCCCAGGGCCAGAATGAGGGTGGCGGAAACATAGTGAAGCAACACCGTATCCAGCAGGTGGGGCCAGATATTGTGCTCGGGGAAGAGCGCCAGTAGAAACACCGACAGCAAAGGCAATGCCACCAGCATCGCTATGGCGGAGACAGCAGTGATCCAGCGCAAACGGGAAAAGCCGGCAGTGGAGGGAATGGAATCGATCAGCATAAATGGCAAAAACCGCAATCCGGTAACAGCGACCGGACTGCGATTAAAAAACTGGCACCGGAATTTGAGGCGCCCCAATCAGAAATCGAACTGGACCTCGTCGACCAGGCGCGAGGCGGTCGGTACATGGGTGGCAATCTCAGTAATACTCAACTTATCTTCTTTAAACGCTCCCATGTGTTGCCGGATGAGTTCGGAGCGCTGGGTACCCGGACGCACAGGAAATTCAAAATTCTTTTCCGCGTATAGGTACTGGGCGTCCTCTCCACTGAGAAACTCCAGCAGTTTGATGGCATTGTCGCGGTGGGGTGCATATCTGGTCAGGGCCGCACCGGAAATAAACATATGGGTGCCGCGATCGCCCTGATTGGGAAACACCAGGTTGACGGACTCGGCCCATTCAATCTGTTCCGGCTGCTCCGTATTGGTGATCATATTGCCAAAATAGTAACTGTTGCCCAGGGACAGGTCGCACTCTCCCTCGCTGATGGCCTTAACCTGGGCCCGATCATTGCCCTGCGGCTTGCGCGCCAGATTGTCTTTCAGTCCCTGCAGCCACTGCTTGGTCTCCGCCTCGCCGTGGTGCGCAATCATGGACGCTATCAGAGATAAAGTGTAGGGATGCTTGCCGCTGCGGGTGCAGATACGCCCCTTCCACTTGGGGTCTGTCAGCTCCTCGTAGCTGGTGATCTCCCCGGGTTTCACGCGCTCCCTGGAGGCATAGATCAGCCGCGCACGGGTGGTGAGTCCGAACCAGTTGCCATTCGCATCGCGAAACTGCGCCGGGACATTCCGCTCTAGCACCGCACTCTCCACCGGTTGCGTCAGCCCCTTGCCCACCAGATCCATCAGGCTGCTGGTATTGGAGGTCAGCACTATATCCGCAGGGCTGTTGCGCCCCTCGCGCTCCAGGCGCTCGTTCAGACCGGAACTTGCATAGACCACTTGGGTTTCGATGCCCGTCTCGCGGGTGAATTCGTCCAGTACCGGTTCGATCAGAAACGGCTGGCGATAGGAGTAGATATTGACCTGTTCGGCGGCACCTGCACTGAGGGCAGTGCCCAGGGCTGCCAGAACAACCGCCATACGGGAGACAAGGGATTTGCGCATCGGGATTCCATGATCCTGTGGATTAATCTGCGAAGAATTCTCATTCTTATTCAGGCGCAAGTCAACCGTGCCGGCCTCCGCTCAGTGACCACCGGACGAGCGGGCGCTCTCCAGTTTCTCTGCCTCAGCGTCGGCCATGCGGTTGATGAGAAAGCGGGTGCTGGTGCCCTGTACCAGCAGCGAGAAGAGTACCACACCAAACACCATGGCCTGTATCGTATACCAGTAGGGCAACTCCGTCGGCAGCGACAGCACCAGCGCCAGGGCAATGACCCCGCGCACCCCTCCCCAACTCAAGACCAACCGCCAGGGTTTGAGCAGCGGCGGCCCCACAAAGCGGCACAGCGGCGCCACCAGAAATATGGCCAGCGCCCTGGCACCCACTGCGGCCATGATCGCGATCAGCATTGCCAGCCACTGGCTGGTAAACATACCCGGCGTGATCACCAGCCCCATAATCACGAAAATCAGCGCGCTGAACAGCAGCCCCAACCACTCCCAGGTGGGCCCCACATCCGCCAGGAAGGTATCCTCCTGCTCGCGCAGGCAAATACGGGTGACCACTGCACAAACCATAACTGCGAGAATACCGGACACATGCACCACATGCTCCGCCAAGTAAAAAGTTCCAAAGGCGGACAACACCAGCGTCGCCAGAGCGGCCCCGGCAGAACCCAGAAACAGGACCACAATCGCGGTCAGCAGCCCGCACAGCAGGCCCAGCGCCAGCCCGCCAAAAAAGATAACGGTGAAATAAAGCGACATGTCCGCCATGCCGAACAGGGGCACACCGGTAACCTCCGCCCCCTCCACCACTGTGTGCATGGCCGCGCCCAGGACCAGGGAAAAAAGTACGATTGACGCCGCGTCGTTGAACAGGCTCTCACCCTCCACCACGGTGAGCAACTCCTTGTCAGCGCGGGTCTGGCGCAGCTTGTTGATCACCGCCACGGGATCCGTCGCCGCGAGAATGGTCCCGGTCAACAGGGCTGCGATCCAGGGAAAACCGGGGTGTCGGATCCCATAGTAGATAAGTACAGCGGTTAATAAGGCACATATCGCCACCCCCAGTGTCGACAACAGCAGAATGGGTCCCATCCAGCGTTTCAGCAGCTTCGGTTCTATGCGCCAGGCGGCCTCGAAAATCAACACCGGCAGTATGACAAAAAACACCAGTTGGTGGAGATTGTCGGCGCGGATCCCGGTATCAAACTCAATCACCGGCAACAATATGCCCGCGACCACACCCGCGATCAGGCACCCAAGAGTGTTGTCGATGCGCAGCATCCGAGCCAGCATCAACCCGGTCACCGCCGCCATCGCCATGTACAGGCCCTGCCCGACGAGTGTTGTTACTCCGTCCATCACTGCCTCCTCCGGTCGCTGGCAATAACCGCCTTGGTTTTCACTTCTGGCATCAACTCGCTGAGGGGCACCGCCACGCCCCGCTCATTGATCACCTCCACATGATGACGGCGCAGCAGGCGCGGCTCCGGCACACCACAGGAGTGCGCTATGTAACCCACCTCGTGCATCATGCTGCGCGCGTAATTACCCACCCGGTCCGCCTTGTCGATAGGATCCAGCCCCTGCTGTAGATCCGGGTTGTGGGTGGTGACACCGGTGGGACAGGTATTTTTATTGCACTGCATGGCCTGGATGCAACCCAGTGAAAACATAAAGCCGCGGCCGCAATTGACGAAGTCAGCACCCATGGCCAGAGCCCAGGCAACAGCGGAGGGGGTCAGCAGCTTGCCCGCACAGATCACTTTGATACGGTCCCGCAGGCCATACTCCGTCAGCAGGTCGACCACCAGCGGCAGGCTGCGGTTGAGCGGCAGCCCCATATAGTCCATCAGGCTCTGTGGTGCAGCGCCACTGCCACCGTCGGCGCTGTCGATATTGATGAAGTCCGGCGCGGTATCCAGGCCGCGCCGCACTATGGAGTCGCACAGGTCGTGCAGCCACTGGCTGGCACCGATGACACACTTGAACCCACTGGGCTTGCCGGTGACTTTGCGAATGTGCACGATCATGTCCAGCAGGCCCTCCACATCGTGAAACTCCTGGTGGGCATTGGGGCTGATGGAATCCCTGCCCACGGGTATGCCGCGCACCCGGGCTATTTCCGGGGTCACCTTCGCCGCCGGCAGGATGCCGCCCTTGCCCGGCTTGGCCCCCTGGGACAGTTTCAGCTCGAACATCTTCACCTGTTGGTGGGCCGCCACCTGCGCCAGTTTTTCATCGCTCAGGTTGCCGTGTTCATCACGCACACCATACTTGGCGGTCCCTATCTGAAACACCAGATCGCAACCGCCCTCCAGATGATAGGATGCCAGCCCCCCCTCCCCGGTGTTCAGCCAGATCCCCGCCTTCGCTGCCCCCTTGGACAGGGCCCGCACCGCCGGTACCGACAGGGCGCCAAAGCTCATTCCCGAGATATTGAAAAACGCACTTGTGGTATAGGGTTCGGCGGCGTAACCACTCCCTACCGTCACCGGTGCCGGCGGCACCGCATCTTTTTCCAAAGTGGGAAACGGGTGATTGAGAAACAGGACATCGCCGGGCTGATTGAGCGATCTGGTGGAACCAAAAGCAACCGTGGAATCCACATTTTTGGCCGAGCGATACACCCAGTTGCGCTGGGCGCGGTTGAACGGCATCTCCTCGCGGTCGAGGGCAAAAAAGTACTGGCGAAAAAACTCCCCCAGATGCTCAAACTGATAGCGGAAACGCCCCAGCACGGGGAAGTTGCGGCGGATCGCCTGTTTGGTCTGGCTGATGTCCGACAGATAGACATAGACCACGTACAACACCAGTACCACCAGCGCAAACGCGAATAACAGCGCAAAAAGCTGCAGAACCTGAACCGCGAATGCACGGATAGCATCAACCGCCTCTAAATCCATCTCGCTGCTCCCATTCTTATTATGTATGCCATTGTATGTCTCACTTGTCGCCCTTACCCAGGGAAGCTCCCGGCCGTGGTAAGATCGGGCAAAGCCGGGGGGCCGGATTCGCCTTAGCAGGTTGTTGAAAAAGGCATTCTGCCTGTTTCAAAACACGAAAAGCGAAAAATATGATTTTCACTTTTCTCCCAAAATCAACGAGTTAGGCGTCGCCGATTTTCCGGAACATCCATATTCCGGTACCAGGCGTCGAAATTCTTCGAATTTCAACAGCCTGTTAGGGATCATTCCCGCCCCACCCGGTTAGGCCTACCATACCCTGAATTTACACGGGATGCTTTTGTGATAATTGCACCAGTGATAGAGTTGGCCCAGTTCCGGGAAAGAGCCACTAGACAGCACCCGGCGGACCGGCGGATTTACCTATGAGCCTGACCCAGATATTTGTCGCCGGTATATTTTTTCTGGTCATTCTTGCCCTGACCTGCAGCCGGGCACGCCCCTCGCTGGTTTTCGCCGCTGCCGCAGGCGCCTGCTTCCTCACTGGCCTAGTACCTACGGAGAGGGTATTGCAGAAAGCGGTGAACCCTGGTCTCGTCACCCTGATTATTCTGCTGCTGGTGTCCGTTGGCATCGAAAAGGCCCACTGGCTGCGGGCGGCGTCCGACCGGCTTATACAGGGTTCGCGCACCGGCAGCCTGGCGCGACTTATCGGCGTCGCGGCCCTGAGTTCAGCCTTTGTGAACAACACCGCGGTGGTGGCCGCCCTGGCTCCCGCGGTGCGGGGTCAGCGGCGCCATCCGGCGGGCAAGCTGTTACTGCCACTGTCCTACGCGGCCATACTCGGCGGCACCCTCACCCTGATCGGCACTTCCACAAACCTGATCGTCAACAGCTTTATTCTGGACCGCGGACTGCCGAGCCTGGATTTCTTTGCATTCCTCCCGGTGGGCCTGGGGGCCACAGTCGCCGGCCTGGTGGTTCTGCTGATGTGCAACCGGTTGCTGCCCCTGGGGCGGTCTGCACAGGAGCCGGTAACCGAGTACCTGCTGGAAGCGGAGGTGGAAGAGGGATCGCCCCTGGACGGCCGATCCGTGGAACAGAACCGGTTGCGCCAGTTGGAAACCCTGTACCTGGTGGAAATCGTGCGCGGTGGACAGATCATCAGTCCGGTCGGCCCCACGGAGATTGTCCACAGTGGCGACAAACTGATTTTCAGTGGCGATGTGCGGGATCTGGGGCGACTGCAGGACATACAGGGACTGCGCCTGTTTGCGCTGCAGGACGAGCTGCTGGAGATGGAGCTGACCGAGGTGGTGCTGGCGCCCAATTCCAGCATCCTGGGGGAGTCCCTGAAGAGCTGCCAGTTCCGTACCCGCTTCGACGCCGCGGTTGTGGCCATGCGCCGCGGTGGTGAGCGCCTGTCCGGCAAACTGGGAGAAATCCAGTTGCGGGCGGGAGATGCACTGCTGCTGGCGGTGGGGCCCGACTTCAAACACCACCGCAATATCGATAAAAACTTCTACGTTGTCAGTGGCAATCAACTGTCGCGGCAGCTCTCCCGGCGCGACAGCTGGCTGCTGGGGCTGGGCTTTGCCACGGTGATCGCTGGTGCCGCACTGGGTTATTTTTCCCTGTTGAAGGGCCTGATCGTTCTGCTCGGTGGCATGATCGGCGTGGGAATTGTCACTACCGCCGAGCTGCAGCGACGCTTCCCGTTCCGGATCTGGCTGATCATCGCCAGTGCCCTGGTACTTGCGGAGGCCTTTTCCAGCAGCGGCCTGGCAGATCTGTTGGCCACCGCGCTCAAGGGTTCGGTGGCCGGAGCCGGGCCATACCTGGCGCTGGTATGCGTATTCCTGGTGACTCTGGTGCTAACGGAGCTGATGACCAACAACGCCGCCGCCGCACTGACATTTCCCCTGGCCTGGAGTCTGGCGGAGAGTTTTGGCGTCAACTGGATGCCTTTCGTGATGGCCGTCGCCTACGGTGCCAGTGCCAGTTTCCTGACCCCCTTCGGCTACCAGACCAATCTGATGGTGCAGAACCTGGGCGGCTACCACCTCCGCGATTTCCTGCGTGCGGGCCTGCCCCTGACGATTGCCTATTCGGCTGTTGCTCTGATTCTGCTGCCACTGGTATTTCCCTTTTAGGGTCCTTAAGGAAGCTCTGCTTAAACAGCCGGGTAACCATGTGACTGTGCTACAGTATTTTTGCGTTTAGGACAGTTTCCGCGAAACTGCGGAAGCTGTTGAGGAAGCAGCCCCACCGATAAAGGACCATCCCAGCGGTTTGCCAATCGTTTGCCGGATAAGCTGTCGCCACATCGCCAGGTCTGTTAGACTGCGCCGCCTTTTGCCCAGACCCGGCTGCGGCGGGGCCATGAACGAACCTCTGATTTAGTCGGTAGCAGACCTCCTTGCCAAAGGCGTCGCATTGAGCGGGCTTGTATCAGTGGGGCAATTTGTCAGCTATGTGACTTGCCCGGCAATCTGTGGCCATTGCACTTGGCTGCGCACAATCCGACTGTAGATCCATATGAATTCCGAAATAACAGACACCCCTGCGCCGCTTGGCTTCGACCAGCTGGCACTGCCGCCCGAAATTCTGACCGCCATCGAAAAGCTGGGCTATGAAACCCCCTCGCCCATCCAGGCACAGACGATACCCTCGTTACTGGAGGGTCGCGACGTGCTGGGGCAGGCACAGACAGGGACCGGTAAAACCGCGGCCTTCGCACTGCCACTGCTGGCCCGGCTGGACCTGCGTCAGCGCCGGCCCCAGGCACTGGTACTGGCCCCGACCCGTGAACTGGCCATTCAGGTGGCGGAGGCCTGCCAAGCATACGCCGCCAACCTGAAAGGCTTTCATGTGGCGCCCATTTACGGCGGCGCCGATTATCGCGGCCAGATTCAGCAGCTCAGGCGGGGCGTGCAGCTGGTAGTGGGTACCCCCGGTCGCGTCATGGACCATATGCGCAGGGGCACCCTGGAGCTATCCAGTCTGAATACTCTGGTGCTCGACGAAGCCGACGAAATGCTGCGCATGGGTTTTATCGACGATGTGCGCTGGGTGCTGGAGCAGATCCCGGAACAGCGCCAAATGGCCCTCTTCTCCGCCACCATGCCGAAAGAAATCGCGCGCATTGCGCGGGAATATCTGCGGGATCCGGCGGAAATTAAAATCCGCGTCAAAACGGAGACAGCGGAAACCATCCACCAGCGCTATTGGCCAGTGGGCGGCCTGCACAAGCTGGATGCGCTGACGCGCATTCTCGAAGCCGAGCCGGTGGATGCCACCATCATTTTCGTGCGCACCAAAAACAGCACCGTAGAGCTGGCCGACAAGCTGGCGGCGCGCGGTTTCGCCAGTGCGGCCCTCAATGGCGACATGGCCCAGAATCTGCGCGAACAGGTTATCGACAAACTGAAAAGCGGCAAGCTGGATATAGTGGTGGCCACCGATGTGGCCGCGCGCGGCCTGGATGTGGCGCGCATCAGCCACGTGATCAATTACGATATCCCCTACGATGCGGAAGCCTATATCCATCGCATCGGTCGCACCGGCCGCGCCGGGCGCGAGGGCGATGCGATCCTATTTGTGGCGCCGCGGGAGCGCCGGATGCTGCGGGTTATCGAGCGGGCCACCAAAAAACCCATCGAAAAACTGATATTGCCCAGCGCCGCAGCGGTCAATTCCGCGCGAACCCAGCGCTTCCACGAACGCATCAGCGCCACCCTCGGGGGCGAGATCGACCTGGCCCCCTACCGCCAGTTGATAGAGGAATACCTGAGCGCCAATGACATGGACCCGCTGGACGCGGCCGCAGCCCTGGCGGTGATGGCACAGGGCAATCAACCGCTGCTGCTCAACGAAGCGGAGCCAAAACCACCCAGGCGCCCCCAGCGGGAGGACTTTGAGGAAGGCGGGCGCAAACAGGGCGGCTATCACAAGGACAAAAAAATGCCGCCGCCGGATGAAGGTATGGAACGCTACCGCATCGAAGTCGGTCGTATGGCCGGAGTCAAACCCGGCCATATCGTTGGCGCCATTGCCAATGAAGCGGAACTCGACAGCAGTTACATCGGCCGTATCGAGATCTACCCGGAATACACTACCGTGGACCTGCCACAGGGTATGCCCCGGGAAGTGTTTCAGCATCTGAAGCAGGTGCGCGTAGCCGGCAGAGCCATGCAAATCAGCCGACTCGCCGACAAACCCCACAGCCGCGGCAAGCGACCGGCAAAAACCCAGGGGAAACGCCCTTCGCGCTAATTGTTATCAGGCCTGTTTACGCCTGCGGGCGGAGGCCAGCGCAAACCCGGGTTAGGCAAGCCAGGGAGGGCTTTTAACAACCCGCTGGGAATAAATAGTCGCGACAGAAAACAGCTCAGGCCGCTCGGATTCCCTTGAGGGTTGCAAAGCAGGTATCCCGCGCAGTCTGCAGAAAGTCCTCCAGATAGGCCCCCTGCCGCATATCCTCCCGCACCGCCGCGTAAAGGGTGCTCCACAAGCCCTGTTGCCCCAGGCGCAACTGCACAATAAAACCTTTTTGCAGGTATTCGTGCAGCGCCCAGTTGGGCAGTGCGCAGACGCCGCGGCCACTGACCGCCAGTTGCACCACCATCACCGTGAGCTCGGCGGTGCGGACCTCCGCGGGTTCGACCCCCGCCGGCTCCAGGAAGCGCTGAAAAATATCCAGGCGCTCCCGCTCCACCGGATAGGTGATCTGCACCTCCCGCTCCAGGTCCTGTGGCTCCACCCAGGTTTTCCCCGCCAGCGGGTGCTTGCGACTGACCCCCAGGCACATTTCAAACCCAAACAGGGGTTCGTAGTGAATGCCGTTCAGGTCGGTGTCCGGGTTGGAGGTGACCACCAGATCCAGATCCCCCCGCACCAGCGCCGGCAGCGGCGCAAAATGAAAACCGCTGGACAGATCCAGCTCCACTTCCGGCCAGTTGTCGCGGTACTTATCCAGGGTCGGCATCAGCCACTGGTAGCAGCTGTGGCATTCGATGGCGATATTCAACCGCCCCACCCGGCCGGATCCCAGCCGCACCAGGTCCCGCTGGGCCAGCGCCACCCGCGGCAGCACCTCGTCCGCCAGCTGCAGCAGCCGCAAGCCCGCGCTGGTAAACCGCAAGGGGCGCGACTTGCGCACGAACAGCGCCTGTTGGTGGCGCTCCTCCATCTCGCGAAACAGGTGGGACAGGGCCGACTGGGTAAGGTGCAACCGTTCGGCGGCACGCACCATGCTGCCGGTATCCCGCAGCAGGCTGAGCGCACGCAGTTGACGCAACTCGAGCATGGCACCCCTCAACTTTAGAAAAATTCAAGTTTTATGCAAAAAATATGAAATTGATTGAACATCACCCAGAGCGCAGAATCAAGCCTCAAAGCCCGACTGAGAAGATCCCGACAGAATTGATTTAACCCGTCAGCCTGAGGCCTGCCGGCACTGGACGGGGTGAAGTTCACAAGGGCAAAAAGCTTCCACACACCGACAGTGACCATACGGGGAACAGGTTAAATGGCACAGACACATATTCTCGGCTATCCGCGAATCGGCGCTCAGCGCGAACTGAAAAAGGCTCTGGAAGCTTACTGGCGCGGCGAAATTGACCAGATGGAACTCAAGGTCGCAGGGGCCGGGATTCGCAGGGACAACTGGCTCGCCCAAAAGGCAGCGGGGCTGCAGTTTGCCACCGTGGGGGACTTCGCCTGGTACGACCAGGTACTCAATCACTCCCTGATGTTCGGGGTGGTTCCGGAGCGCTTCCACTCCGGTGTCGCCGGGGACAAACTGGATCAGTACTTCCGCCTCGCCCGGGGACGGGCACCTTCCGGTGCACCGGTAGCCGCCAGCGCCATGACCAAGTGGTTCGACAGCAACTACCATTATCTGGTACCGGAATTCGACTGCCAGCAGCGTTTCGAACTGGACAGCGAATGGCTGCTGGAGGAGGTGCGCGAGGCACTGGCACAGGGACACAGGGTCAAGCCGGTGCTGATCGGCCCACTGACATACCTTTGGCTGGGTCGCATGGAAGGCGACCCGCTGGCACTGTTGCCGGGACTGCTGACCTGCTATGAACAGCTGCTGCAACAATTGTCTGGGGAGGCTGTGGAATGGCTACAGATTGACGAGCCGATTCTGGGGCTCGATCTGCCTTCCCAGTGGCGCGACGCCTTCGCGCCCACCTACGCGCAGTTGCGCGGAGCCGCCCCGGCGTTAAAACTGCTGCTGGCCACCTATTTTTCGCCCCTGCGGGAAAATTTGCAGCTGGCTTTCTCCCTGCCCATAGACGGCGTGCATATCGACTGTGTCCGCGCCCCTGAGGAGCTACCCGGTGCAGCGGAATTGCTGCGGGAAGAACAGATACTCTCACTGGGAGTGATCAACGGCCGCAATGTGTGGCGCGCGGATCTGGCCCTCTGGCAGCGGCGACTGGCGCCCCTGGCCAGCCGGCTGGGGGAGCGGCTGTGGCTCTCAGGCAGCTGTTCACTGCTGCACTGCCCGGTGGACCTGGAGGCGGAAACAACCCTGGCCCCGGAGCAGCGGGATAAACTGGCCTTCAGTCGCCAGAAGCTGGCTGAACTGGGACAACTGCAAACACTGCTGGCCCAGGGGGAAAAGAATTCGCAACGGCAACCGGAACACCCGCTGCCCAAAACTCCAGCCGTTGCGGTCGATGGCCTGGGCGCCGAGGAAACCTGGCGCCCCCAGTCATTCGCGCAGCGGGCGCCACTGCAGAAGCGCCGCCTGCAATTGCCGCTGTTACCCACCACCACCATCGGCTCCTTTCCACAGACGGATCTTTTGCGCAGCGTCCGGCGCAGGTACCGCAGTGGCGAAGTCTCCACAGAGGAATACCGGCAGCACCTGCGCGCGGAAATTGCCGAAACCGTCCGCCGCCAGGAAATACTCGGCCTGGATGTACTGGTCCACGGCGAGGCCGAGCGCAACGATATGGTGGAGTATTTTGGCGAGCGCCTGGAGGGGTTTCTGCATACCACCAACGGCTGGGTACAGAGTTACGGCTCCCGCTGCGTCAAGCCGCCGATTATTTTTGCCGACATAGCGCGACCGGCGCCAATCACCGTGGAGTGGAGTCGCTATGCGCAAAGCCTCACCAACAGGCCGGTCAAAGGGATGCTGACAGGGCCCGTGACGATTCTTAACTGGTCATTCCCCCGCGAGGATATCCACCGCAGCGAAACCTGCCTGCAGATAGCGAGGGCCCTCCGTCAGGAAGTGGAAGACCTGGAGGCCGCCGGTATAGGAATCATTCAGATCGATGAGCCGGCTCTGCGCGAGGGCGCACCTGTGCGCCACAGTGACCACGCCCAGTATTTCGCCTGGGCGGTAGCCTGCTTTCGCTATACCTGCTGCAGGGTACAACCGGAGACACAGATTCACACCCATATGTGTTACAGCGACTTCAACGCTATCATGGACGCCATCCTGGCCCTGGATGCAGACGTCATCACCATCGAGTCCGCCCGCTCGGACCTAAAGCTTCTACAGGCATTTACCGCGGAAACCGGTGCCTATCCCAACGAGATAGGCCCGGGCATTTACGACATCCACTCGCCCAATGTGCCAGAGCGACAGGAATTGATTGACAGGCTGCAGAAAATTGCCAAGGCCATCCCCATGGAAAAACTCTGGGTCAACCCCGACTGTGGTCTCAAGACCCGCTCCTGGGCCGAAGTAGGAACCTCGCTGCTGAATATGGTGGAAGCGGCCCGTACTGTGCGGGATGAGATGCAGCCACCACCCACCCAAACCGACTTTCCTGGTGAGCGACTAGATTGAAGGTTCTCGCACAAGGATGAAGAAAAGCAGATCCAGATTTAACTCTCCCAGGAGCTGTATATTGACGTCGCAGGCGAATTCGCCATATAAAAACTACGCGAGTCAGTCCACAGTGTAATAAATGAGTGAAGATCGACACCTGCTCTGGCGACATAGGATTGCGGCGGAAAACTTTCCGCCGCCTAGCATTTAATTCAGCCAAAGATCTGGATTGGTTGAAACCTTGTAGTGCTGAAAAAATAAAGAAAATAAACTAAAATCACTGTGAGTTTACACTGAACGTATACTCAGTATCTTCGCCAACAAGGCCATTCTGGTTAGTTACCCTAATAAAGTAAGAGCTATCCTCGGGCGCGTCAAAAGTAAATCTGGAAGCCTGGCCGGGACCACTGTCACAGTCGCTGGCAACAGCCGGCCCGGAAGTTCCAGAATTTGTAGCGTTAGGTCGAAATAAGCTGATACAAGTATCCGCATTTTGGCCTAAGCCTAAAGTGGTGAATTGTCTAACTCCCGGCGTACCAAAATAAATACCTATCCAGTCTGTCGTATCATCAGCAAAATTGTGCTGCTGTGGCTGAGAGAGATATGGGGAAAAATCAACAGGAGAATCGTCTTGTTCGAAAGAATCCGGTTGTACAAATTCAAAATCAATATTCAATGTATAATTGGTATTCTCCCCAATGGATCCATCTTCCTGCGTTACTCTTACAAAATAGCCTTTATTTGCTGCCGAGGTGAAAGTTAGTTGTGAAGATTGACCTGGCCCACTATCACAATCACTTGCGAGCGGGGGCCCCGAAATATCTGTATTTGTCGCATTGGGTGCAAACAGGGTTATGCAGGTATCGGCCCTACTGCCCAGAGAGGAAGTGGAAAATCTTCTTGTTCCCGCGCTATTAAAAAATACACCCACCCAATCAACAGCATCATCTGTAAAATTGTGCAGTTGCGGCTGGCCCGTATAAGAAGAAAATTCTTCAGGAGTATCATCCTCCTCAAATTCATCCTTCGGCAGTATTCTATTAGGGCCTGTTAACACTAATTAGCCGGTCAGCGATCAATGAAAAGTTGATGAAGAACTTAAAAACGACATCCAACTTATCAAATCGACTAAATATTCTTCGGAAACCTTTCAAGCGGCGAAACAGACGCTCTACTTCATTTCG
>NZ_JBFLAB010000053.1:0-29590 GCF_040742695.1 Microbulbifer discodermiae
AGCTCCGGGGAATGCCGGCGACGCTTCACGGGTTTCTTAGCAGGGATAATTTCACTCATATTAGGTGTCCACTTGTTGATAGGTGGACACCTAAATTACAGCGCAGAATTTGGCTTGGTAGATGAGTTTGCCGGACGCTTACCAATTACTTGGTCTATTGAATCCCATGGGACAAAGGGAGATCCCCAAAATTTTTCTTAGGGCCTGTCTACACTAATCAACCTGTCAGCGATGAATTAAAACTTGATAAAAACCAGAATGCTATGCCCAACTTGCCAAAGCGGCTAAAGATTCTGGAACCCTTTTAGTCGTATAAAGAGCCGTTCTACCTAGCAGTCTGTTGATGTGGCTGCGGCCCAGCGCGTGTCTCGCAAGATAGTTCACAAGTGGAAGAAGCGCTTTATCGAATCGGGCCCGGAGGGTTTGCTTGACCAGGCAAGGCCAGGACGACCGTCGGGAATTGACGCCGAGATTGTGAACCATCTTCTCACATTGACGACGAGCCGCATTCCTCATGAGTCCACTCACTGGAGTGTTTCGTTGATGGCGAAGTACGCCGGATCGTGTCTTATCTAAAAGCATCAGAGTTCAGGGTGTGTAAACAGGCTACTCAGCCTCAACCTGATCATCAATAAGCTTGACCTGTTGCCTGCATACGCAGGTTTAAATGTCTTCCTGGCACAAGTTTGAAAAGAAATTTTATACCAACTCAGGTTTTGTGGACTGTTTTTGGTGAATCCAGTCAACTATTTCAGAATCTGGAGTATAACCACTCACTGTTTCCCGTAACAGCTGGTGTACACATTCGTAGTCATCCTGCTTTACTGCATTAAGCAACTGGGCCATAATTTTCTTAAATACCCCCCAAGATAAATGATCTTCAGTAGCACGCATGATCATTGAATGATCGGTCGGGCTGACATCGTCATTGATCAATAATTCTTCATAGAGTTTTTCGCCAGGACGCAAACCAGTAAACTCGATCGCAATATCACCGTGCGGGTCCTGTTCGGATTGTACTGTGCAACCACTAAGGTGAATCATCTTCTCTGCCAACTCGGCAATCTTTACAGGCCTTCCCATATCGAGGACAAATACGTCGCCCCCTAGTCCCATGGCTCCGGCTTGAATGACCAACTGAGCGGCCTCAGGAATAGTCATGAAGTATCGAGTGATATTGGGATGCGTTACCGTTACCGGGCCACCACGCTTAATCTGATCCCGAAAACGTGGAATTACCGAACCCGATGAACCTAGCACATTGCCAAATCGGACCATAGTAAAGCGAGTTTTGTTTACCTGATTTACTACTTCTCCATCATTGAATAGCGTAGGAGCAGACTCTTTACTCAAAGCCTGCAGCACCATTTCCGCAAGACGTTTCGTGCTACCCATTACATTGGTCGGACGCACCGCCTTGTCAGTTGAAATCAATACAAAATGTTCGACTCCTGCCTTTACCGCAGCCTGCGCAGTATATAGGGAACCGAACACATTATTCATCACACCTTCTGCGATGTTATGCTCAACCATCGGTACGTGTTTGTATGCCGCAGCATGATATACAGTGCTTACTTTCCATGAGCGCATTAAATCCAGTAAGCGGTCTGGATTGCGAATGGAGCCTAAGATTGGCATCAGTCGCACCCGCAGTGACTCGCGACGAATCCGCTGCTCTAGCTCGGTGTGGATGCTATAAAGATTAAATTCACACTGCTCAAATAACAGCAGTGTGCTTGGACCCGTCATCACAATTTGCCGACAAAGTTCCGAGCCAATTGAGCCCCCGGCGCCAGTTACCATCACCACATGTCCACGAATACAGCGTTCAAACAGTTCTTTTTGTGGCGGTATGGGGTCGCGACCAAGCAAGTCTGCAACATCAACTTCCTGGATATCCTCGACCTTGACACGACCACTCGCCAAGTCCATAAATCCCGGTACGCTGCGTACATGTAAAGGAAAGCGCTCAAGCAACTCAAGTATCTCTCGGCGGCGCGCACGGGAAGCAGATGGAATCGCCAAGAGGATTTCCTGCGCACCGGTCTGTGCAATCATCGTTTTAATGTGCTTGGGTTTAAAAACTTTTAAGCCTGCAATTTTACGATTGGCAATACCAAGGTCATCATCTATGAAGGCCACGGGCCGCATGACCTCCCCCATTCGTAAAGCCGCTACCAATTGATTACCTGCTGAGCCGGCACCATAGATCGCTACCTTAGGCAAATGACAACCGTGCTTGATAAATGGAACCTGTGTTGCTGCCTCATACCAACTGCCAGTAAAGTACTGACGTATCGCTAAACGAAGGCCACCAATCATTATCAGACTCAACCACCAATAGATGAAGACTAGGGAGCGCGGAACTATAACTGGAGATTCTCGATACCAATAGACCACCAATGCCAGCACCAAAGCTGAGAGTGTTACTGCTTTAAATATAGTGATCAGCGCATCTTTGCCAAAATAGCGCATCACCGCTCTGTACATGCCAAATTTTATAAAAATCGGTACCGCAATCAATGGCGCAGTGATAAACAACCATACATATCCGGCAAGAGGGTTAACAGGTTTTTCTAACCCTAATCGAATTGCAAACGCTAGCCAAAGAGCCATCCATATCAACAGTACATCGGTCGCGACTTGTAAGATACGCTTATTTCGACGCGACAAACCCAACAGTGAGCTGCGCAACTTGTGCATGGTTCACTCTCCCACCCCAATTCCAAAAGTCATCTTTCAATCCACAACATTTCAGGTGCCATTGACTATCTCTTACTGGCAATACCCTATACACAACGCATAAATCTTATATGGCCCAACACTAAGACACAAAAATTACTCGAGTACACACCATAAGTTTTAGCCACCTCAGTATTACTAAGGTAGCTTTCGCTGATTTGAGCTGTGGACAGTGTGATCGCCGTATTTTTCACCATAACGCTGTATCTCTACTCACAATTGCGCACTCACCGACGTAAGCATACTAATCTCTGTATTGGTATTTCACAAATGCTATAAAGTCCGTTCAACTCTGATCAACAGTTATCTACAAACGGTGCCGCTCTAACAAGACCCACTTTATTCCGCTTTCCCTGCCTTAAACTTTACCGCCAGCATCACCAACGGAAAGTAGGCAATCAGCAGCCCAGTTAAACCATCGATTTTTCCCAAGGCTACCCAAAGCGCAATCGGCAATAACCAAAATAAATTGATCCCCACTACTCCCAAAGTTACCGGCAAGTGCCTGCCAAAATGACGCGAAGCGTACTGATAAGCATGACTTCGATGTGCCTCATACACTTTCTTTCCACGGAGAAATCGGCGAATCAAAGTCCAAGAAGCATCTATTATGAAAACTCCAAGCAGAATTAACCAGCACCATAAGAACTGCGGCGCCACCCAAGCGGCTTGTAGAGATAGTATGCCCAAAGTTATACCCAGAAATCCGCTGCCGGCATCACCCATAAAGATCCGCGCCGGCGGAAAGTTCCAAAACAAAAAGCCCGCCACTGCAGCCGTCAATAGCATCGGCATAATCCAAGCCATAGCTTGTTGAGAGCCTGGGAAGTCCAACGTTGTGTACAATAGCATTCCACCCATGCACACACATATTGCTTCCACACTCGCGATGCCATCTATCCCATCCATGAAATTATAGAGGTTTAACAACCATACGAGATAGACCACAGCCAATGTATAACCAACCCACCCCAGATCGAAGTACATGCCGAATAGATTAAACGGCGGCAGCCCTCCCAACCAAAACAATGCCCAAATAGCTGCACCAAAATGTCCCAACAGCCTCCAGCTCACAGGAATATGACTGTGATCATCCAAAAAACCAATTATGGCTACCGCAGAACCTGAGCCTAGTAGAGCCAACATCAAGCTCCAAGACAGCATATGATTCAATGCCAAAAACGGTAAAACTGACAAGAAAGTAAGTACGATAGCCACCCCACCACCGCGTGGCATTGGGGTCGAATGTGAACTGCGAGAATTTGGTATATCCATTAAACGCCCAGTTAAGGCATAACGACGTAAAGCGCCGGTTATAAAAAACGAAGTACCGATCATAATCGGCAGTAATAACCAAAGGCTCATTTGTCAGACTACCCAAAGATGACAGTGTTGATAGATCATAACTTTTTTCTTGCTGCTGACACAGTAGTTCGCTATTTCCTTAATTTCACTAAATCTAAACTCTGTCTAGTATAATCAAGTCTCAAATTTCCGGCATGCATAGAGTCGGCCAACCTCTTCTAGCATTTCAGTTGTAGTTCGTATCGGCTTCCAGTCGAGTAAATTTTGAGCTTTAGAAGAATCTATCTGTAGAGAACGGCAAAGCTGTACATATAGGGACTCCTTTTTAAGCAATTTCGCTCCAAACTTTAATAATACGTCGGGAACAGAGATTATCAGTGACTTTTTGTCCATCCCGCGCGCAAGCGCTTGTACTATTTCCACAGTAGAAATGTCTTCACCATCCGACACAAGAAAGAGTTGACCAGCCGCCGCTGGGTGTTCTATACACTGAACTATTAGACTCACTAAATTGTCAACTGAAACGATGCTACGGCGATTATTAATGCGGCCTAAAGGCAAAGGTAATTCTGTGGCTATAAGGCTGAGTAATCGTGCAAAATTTCCCGGGGCATCAACACCATAAACGAGTGGCGGGCGAATTATAACTAATTCTGTATCCGTATCGGTAAAGAACTTTTTCAGCCCCATCTCTGCTTCAAACTTGGAAATCGCATAATCCGCAAAAGGCTTTTCCTCTTCGTTTTCGTCAAAAGGACGGAAAGAAGTTTCCGGCCCATTCACACCCACAGAGCTAATGAAAATAAAACGGCGCACGCCTGACCTTACAGCCTGTCGAGCTAAACGCAAACTAGCCATGCAGTTTGCCTTGCGAAGAGCTTTTAGAGGATACTGATCATTTTCGCTTACAACATGAGCACGGCCAGCCAAGTGTACGATACAATCTACTCCGTGGCACGCCACGTTCAAATCACCTGCTTTTTCAAGATCCAGCTCCACGTAATCAATGCCTTGCTCGCGTTCACGTGCTAGGCGCACAAGCCCTTGTACATCAAAGTAGTTAGCTGCTAGATAACGACACAATGCCCTACCTATGAACCCATTGGCACCGGTAACTAATATCTTGCGCATATAGCCCTCTCAACTAATTTTGTCATTGGTCCGAGCCCAATAGCAGCGAGTAGTCATAACAGGAGAAGCAAAGTTTAGATTCCAGCAACCTTGACATACAGTAGGAAGGCCACAGCATGGCAAATCAACTCTAAATAGGAGTTCGATAACAACAAGTCTATTCTTTTACACTTTAAATCAATGTGAAATCCTCATTAGTGGCCCAGCGCAATTGCTGTAGGAGTTTGCAACGCCTTGGAAGTTTGCAACATTAAACTCATCAAATCTCTCCACTATAATTGAGTCACTACGAATAGAAATACCAAAAACTGCATGTACAATGACTCTCCAAACAAGTCGTATAAGATGTCGAGCCAACTACGTTCCTCAGTGTGTACTGCTTCTCCATCGTTATATAGACAAAAATCTATCTACCAGTGTGCGATTCCTTCAAAGATTGCTTCAACTGTTAATAGTATTTCTCATCATCGAGCAGAATGATAAATAGACAATTTAATCAAAAATGGACCGAAATTTAATTTGTCCGCCGCAGTGGCGCTCAACTATCCATCAGAAACATCCGTGAATCGACATATCTGGTAAACACACTACTTCACCGTGGCTGACCCTACAAAGACTTAAGTGGTTATTTTTCATTCAAATCAAGCTTATTTTTGCCCACAAATAGATAGGCGACGGATCCATCAGCATCGCGAAGCGTTTCCCACTTTCCAATCCATCCAGCTTCGGGAAATGTTGCCAAAATTGGCTTAAGTAACGGGAAACCAAGTAGCTCCGTTTATTTTGTTAGTCACCACTGTCGCAAATATGCGAACCAGCCTAACTAATCAGGCCCTCTGGAAAATCAAAGATCCATTGGTACCGCCAAAACCAAAGGAGTTTGACAGTACCGCATCCACTTTCATTTCCTGAGGCTGGTGTGGCACCAGGTTGATACCTTCGCAGAACTCATCCGGGTGATCGAGATTGATTGTCGGGGGAGCCACCTGGTCTCGGATCGCCAATGTTGCAAAAATCGCCTCGACGGCACCCGCTGCTCCGAGCAGGTGTCCGGTCATGGACTTAGTGGAACTAACCGCCAGTTGCTCCGCACGGTTGGCAAATACGGATTGCACCGCACTAACCTCTGCCCTATCCCCCAGCGGAGTGGAAGTGCCATGGGCGTTGATATAACTGATGTCCGCCGGGTCCAGGCGCGCGTCCTGCAGGGCATTGCGCATGGATAAAGCGGCACCCTCTCCGTTTTCCGGTGGCGAAGTCATATGGTGGGCATCGCCACTCATGCCCAGTCCACTCAATTCCGCATAAATCTTGGCGCCGCGGGCCCGGGCGGTTTCATACTCCTCCAGCACCAGAATACCGGCGCCCTCGCCGAGAACAAAACCATCGCGGTCCCTGTCCCAGGGACGGCTGGCGGCTTGCGGCTGATCGTTTCGGGTCGACAGGGCGCGAGCGGCACAAAAGCCCCCCAGACCAGCCGGCGTGGTGGCCATTTCCGCTCCGCCGCAAACCATCACATCGGCATCTCCGTACTGAATTGCACGGAGTCCCAACCCCACCGCGTGGGTACCGGTTGTACAGGCGGTGGTGGTGGAGAGGTTCGGCCCTTTCATGCCGTATCTGATCGACAGGTTTCCCGCCACCATGTTGATAATGGCACCGGGGACAAAAAATGGAGATACCCTCCTCGGTCCCTTATCCCTGATCAGCAGCGCATTTTGCTCGATGGCTGCGATACCTCCCATACCGGAACCGATACATGCGCCCACGCGATGGGCATTGTTGTCGGTCACCTCCAGGCCACTGTCCTCCATAGCCTGAACTGCGGCAACCAATCCGTAGCGCAGAAACATGTCCATCTTGCGCGCTTCTTTTTCCGCCAGCCAGGGCGCGGGCGAAAAATCCTTTACTGTGGCGGCAAAGCGGGTGGAAAAAGCCGAGACATCGAAGGACTCAATCGGCGCGGCACCGCTAGTTCCCGCAAGAATCGCCGCCCATGTTTCGTCCAGGGTGTTGCCCAGCGGAGTGACCATGCCCATTCCGGTAACAACTACTCTTCTACGCGACACGCTTGTACCCTCACAAATGTGTTTGATACCTGGAAATATCCGCGCCGCCCCCAGGGACTTTTGATCCACAGCGGCCACATTTCCATTCGACTAAAAAGTGAGAGCCGCGCTATGTGACATAGAACGGCTCTCAGATCGATGGCTTAGGGCAGCTAAAACTGCCCCAGCGCTAACTTGCCCAGCGGGGGTTACGCCAAGTTGTCCTTGATGTAATCAATGGCCAACTGAACAGTAGTAATCTTCTCAGCTTCTTCGTCGGGAATTTCAGTTTCAAATTCCTCCTCCAGAGCCATCACCAACTCAACTGTGTCGAGGGAGTCAGCGCCCAGATCTTCGACAAAAGAGGCTTCCGGCTTCACGTCTTCTTCTTTAACGCCCAGTTGCTCAGCGACGATCTTCTTAACGCGCTCTTCAATGCTGCTCATGATTCAATTTAACTCCTAGTGGATAAAAATCTGTTGTAGCCGTCATTGTTGTTTTACCGCTCACAATGAGCATACATAACGACCGGGTCACACAGCTTCTGGTTAATTCGAGGCGGCATTGTACCCCGAATTATCCGGGATGTAATGCACCCCTACTCTCAGGTGAAAATTAGACCAAAAAACCTTTAACTATCAGCAAGTTATAAAGGTTTTTTAATGTATTGGTCAGGCCATATACATGCCGCCGTTGACGTGAATGGTTTCACCAGTCACGTAGCCCCCGGCGTCACTGGCTAAAAAAGCGACAATCGATGCAATTTCCTCCGGCTGACCCAGGCGGCCGAGAGGAATCTTACCCAGCAATGCCTCACGCTGCGCGTCCGGCAACACCTTTGTCATATCCGTATCGATAAAGCCCGGGGCAATCGTATTAACGGTAATCCCCCGGGAGCCAACCTCGGCCGCCAGCGAGCGTGCGAAACCGGCTACTCCCGCCTTGCTCGCAGCATAGTTGGACTGGCCGGCATTGCCCATACTGCCCACTACGGAACTGATGTTGATAATGCGGCCCCAGCGCGACTTGGCCATATCCCGCAGACACGCCTTGCTGATGCGATAGACTGCCGACAGGTTGGTGGCGATAACCTCGTTCCAGTCCTCATCCTTCATCCGCATCAGCAGATTATCCTTGGTGATACCGGCATTGTTGACAACGATGGTCGGGGCACCAAACTTTTCCTTCATGGTATTCAGCAATGCGGACAGACTATCGGCACTGGTTACATCCAATACCATGCCGCTACCCTCTATGCCCTGCTCCCGGAACCGCGCGGTTATTTTTTCAGCGCCGGCCTCGCTGGTGGCAGTACCGATCACGGTAGCGCCCTGAGCCCCAAGCATATCCGCAATGGCGGCGCCAATTCCACGACTGGCACCTGTAACCAGTGCTACCTTGCCTTTCAGTGAGGTTTTCAGTGTCATTGTTACTCCCTTAATACCCCGCAATGGGATTTACTCGGCCGCAGTCGCCAAGGCTGCCTTCAGCTGCTCCGGCGCCTCTACCGTCAAACTTGTCAGGTTGCGATCAATACGCTTTGTGAGTCCCGCCAGGACCTTGCCGGGACCGCACTCCAGCAATATCTCAGCCCCTGCCGCAGCCATACTCCGGACACAGGAGGTCCAGCGCACCGGGCTGTAAATTTGCTCCACCATCAACCGCTTGATGGATATCGGGTCCACTTCTGTACTGGCGTTTACGTTGTGAACTACGGGAACGTCCGGCACTCGAAATTCTGTCTGTTCGATTTGTGCAGCCAGAGCTTGTGCGGCCGGGCGCATCAATTCGGTGTGGAAAGGTGCACTGACCGGCAGCAGTTTGGCCCGTTTGGCTCCCGCCGCTTTGCAGGCTTCCACCGCCCGATCCACTGCCGCGACACTACCCGCTATAACAAGCTGCCCCGGGGAGTTGTAATTGACCGCAGCCAGGATCTGACCCTGCGCCGACTCGGCGCAGGCGTCCTCTACGACTTTGTCTTCCAGGCCGATAATCGCCGCCATGGCCCCCTGTCCCGCCGGCACCGCTTCCTGCATCAAGCGGCCCCGCTCCCTGACGAGACGCACTGCGTCCCGAAAGGAAACCACACCTGCACAGACCAGTGCAGACCACTCCCCCAAACTGTGTCCTGCCATTTGTGCGGGCTCCGCTCCACCCTGGGCGCGCCAAACGCGATAGAGTGCGACACTTGCGGTAAGCAGCAGAGGCTGAGTGCGTTCGGTGAGATTTATGTCGGCCGGCTGGCCATTTTGACAGAGGTCCCAGAGATTGTATTCGAGTACTTCAGAGGCCTCGCTAAAGGTGGCCTCGACTTCGGAAAATTCGGTGGCGGCGTCAGCCAGCATTCCGATCTTCTGTGAACCCTGGCCGGGAAAGACAAATGCGAGCCTGGCATTAGTCATGGAACATCCTTAAACCTGTGTGGCGATTCGGTAGAGAGTCCGCAGTCAGTCCCGCGCTCTCACCATTGCGGAAACCAGTCGGTCGGCCAAATTCGCTTCCGCACATTCTTTGGCGGTAATCATGGCCCGGTAGAATGCCTCACTACTGGCACCACCGTGGCTTTTGACCACATTGCCTTTTACCCCCAAAAAGCTGGCGCCATTATAGCGAGAGGGTTCTACGTTTGTGCGCCATTTTCGCAACAGATTTATGGCTAATTGGCCAAAAAAGCGCTTAACCGGACCGGTTGCCTCCAGGGTAAAGGGTTTATGACCAATTAGTCGAATAACCCCCTCCGCCGCCTTGATGGCCACATTGCCCATCAGGCCATCGCAAACCACCACGTCCACATCGCCGGTAAATATATCGTGCCCCTCCACGAACCCTGCGTAGTTTATCTGGGGGTCCGCCTCCAGCAACTCGCCCGCGCGGCGAATTTCACCGGGACCCTTGCCGGCTTCGGCCCCAATATTCAGCAGCGCCACCCGCAGCTGTTGCTGCCCCGTGTGCGCCCGCTGGGCCTCTATGCCCATACGGGCAAAGTTCTGCAGATCCTCAGCGCTGCAATCGATGTTGGCGCCCAGATCCAGTAAAAAGCAGGAACCATTCTGGCTGGGGACTGACTTGCCCAGCGCCGGACGACGGATGCCATCCAGTGTCCCCAGGATATTCCTACTCAGGGCGAGCAGGGCTCCGGTATTGCCCGAGGTGACCATGGCATCCGCCTCGCCACTGCCGACCGCGCGCAGCGCTTCCGCCATAGAGGACTCCCGCCCACGTCTCAGGGCCTGTACAGGGCTGCAATGCTGGGTGACAACCTGTTCGCAGTGCACCAGCCGCAGACGCCTAGTCAACTCGGGGGCATAGGCGCCCATGAGGGGTCGTAACTTTGTTGGGGGGCCGTAGAGCTGTAGCTCCGCAGGGGGAAATCGCTGAAGAAATCTGGCGCAGGCCGGAACGACAGAGCGGGGACCCAAGTCCCCGCCCATCGCGTCCACCGCCAATCGCAATTGGCTGGGCAAAAACTTACTCTTCTTCAGAGTCGCCGGTTTCAATCACTTTGCGACCCCGGTAAAAGCCGTCCTGGGTCACATGGTGACGACGGTGCTTCTCACCCGTGGTGGGGTCCACGGACAGGGTCGCACCTGCACCCAGAGCATCGTGGGACCGACGCATTCCGCGACGGGAACGAGTTTTCTTGTTTTGCTGAACAGCCATGGCTTGCTCCTAATATAACTAAATTACACTGGAATCGGGGCGCCTACCGGCGAGCCCAAACCCGTCGGCCAAACCATTAAGACTTGCCTGACGAACCCTTCAACCGTTCCAGCACTTGAAAGGGGTTTTTGCGCTGTTCTCCTTCCGCCGGGTCATCCGCGTCACTGGAGAGGAAGCGATCGGGGGCGACACACTGGTCCTCATGATACGCAACCATCGGCAGACTGAGTAAAAGCTCATCTTCCAATACGTCATACAGATTCAGCTCATCGCCATCCTGTATGACCGGGTCCAAATCCCTGGGCAGTGCCTGCCCCTGCTCTTCAGACCACACTATGCCCCAGTGCAACTGCGTCTCAACCTCTTTCAATATTGGCTGCAGACAGCGTTGACACAGTATTTTTACCCGACAGTCAGCGCTACCACTGACCATCAGGTGACCGAGGGGACCACGCTCAAAGCTGAGCCTGGCGTTGATATCCCCATCGATAGACTCGACCACCTGCCCCAGGCGTTCCAACTCAGCAGCGGCTACAACACCTTCGAGCTGCTGCTCGCATTGCACCAGCTTCCGTGCATTGACACTTCTTGGGAGCCTGTTTACAGAGGGGTCGGTCGACATAAGCGCGCAATTCTATGGACTCTCCAAACCCTTGTCAAAACAAATCAATCACCGCAATATCGCGCCCCCGGTAGTGAATTTGACCTCAATCAAAGCGAGGTAATCCATGTCCCGCAAACTCATCCTAGCCAGCAGCTCTCCCTATCGGCGGTCGCTTCTCCAGCGGCTCGGCCTGTCCTTTATTTCGACATCCCCCGACATCGATGAGACGCCACTTGCCGGGGAAACCCCGGCGCAAAGCGCCGCCCGGTTGGCACGGGAAAAAGCACTCGCACTGGCGGCCCTGCATCCCCATAGCCTCATCATCGGCTCGGATCAGGTGGCCTGCTGTGAAGGACTGGTCTTGGGCAAGCCCGGCGGCCGGGAGAAAGCCCTGCGCCAGCTTCAATTTTGCAGTGGCAAAAAGGTCAGATTCCACACCGGTCTCAGCCTGCTGGATACCAGCTCGGTAAATCAGGTCACTGAAGTGGAAACTTTTGACGTCTACTTTCGCTCACTCAGCGAAGAACAAATCCGATCCTATGTTGAAAGGGAAAAACCATACAATTGTGCGGGATCATTTAAAGTCGAAGGGTTAGGCATCGTACTATTCGAAAAAATGGAAGGCTTTGATATAAATTCCTTAGTTGGTCTCCCATTAATTCGATTAGTTAAACTATTGCAGCAATTCGGAATCGATCCGCTGACCGAGGAATCAGCCCCTAGGAAACCAGTGGAGGCCACTCAAGAAGCTCGGAAAAATGATCGATGACGGCACTGGGCTTGCATTCCTTCAGCCTGTCCGGGTGGTGTGCACCGTAACTGACGCCGACTGCCGCCATCTCCATGGAGGCCGCCATCTCCAGATCGTAGACTGTATCCCCCACCATCACTGCCTCCCCGACCGGGCAACCGGTCTCCTGCAGAAGCTCTTTCAGCATTCGGGGGTCGGGCTTGGAGGCCGTTTCGTCCGCACAGCGGCTGGCAGTGAAGATGCCGCCAATTCCGTGCTCCTCGAACTCCCGGTTCAGTCCGCGCCGGCTCTTGCCGGTAGCGACCGCCAGCCGATGTCCAGCGCCAAGGAGCCCATCCAGTGTGGCACGCACGCCGTCAAATAACGGCAACGGCTCCCCCCTGGCCGCCAACCACTCCTGGGAATACAGATCCCGCAATTGGCGGCGCTGCGCGGCGGTTGCCACAGGAAAGAGGACGCTTGTCGCTTCAGGCAGGCCAAGCCCGATGATATTCTCCACTGCTTCGGCACTTGGCACCGAGAGTTCTGCCCGGTCAGCCGCCCTCTGCATACAGGACACAATGCGCGACTGGGAATTGCACACAGTCCCGTCCCAATCCAGGATCACCAGCATGTCCGCCCCCCACATTACTAAATTGACGTGCCGACAATTGCCGAGCCTTCACTATTAAACCGACAATTCAACAGGTCATCCCTGACCAATCGGATTGCCACCCTTTGAATTGATGACGACTCCAGTGACTCAACCGGCGCGTAGCCTATCCAGCACCCTTTCGAGCTCTGCAGGCAAAGGCGCTTCAACGCGAATCCTGCCCCCATCGGGCAGATCACAGTCCAGGGATGCGGAATGTAGAAACAGGCGCTTTAGCCCCAGCGTGCGAAACTTCTCGTTCTCGCCCTCCTGGGCATACTTTGCGTCCCCCGCCAGCGGACATCCCACCGACTGTGCGTGAACGCGAATCTGGTGTGTACGGCCGGTCACCGGCTCAGCCCGCACCAGCGTAGCGAGCGGGTACCGCTCCAGAACCCGAAAGCGGGTTTCCGACGGTTTGCCCTCCGGGCTCACAACAACCATCCGCTCACCGCTCTTGAGCGTGTTCTTCTTGAGTGGCATCTCAATTACTCGATGCCCGCGAGGCCATTTGCTGCAGGCCAGCGCCAAATAGGCCTTGCCCACCCTGCCCGCTCTCAGCTCCGCCTGGAGGTGCTGCAGTACCGATCTCTTACGCGCCACCATTATGGCGCCACTGGTATCCCGGTCCAGCCGGTGCACCAGTTCCATAAACGGCTGCTCGGGATACATCTGCCGCAAAACCTCAATCAATCCCAGCCTTACACCACTGCCACCGTGGACAGCGAGACCGGCGGGCTTGTCGATAATCAGCAGCCCCTGTTCGTCATAAATCACGGATTTTTCGATCAGCCGCCGCAATTGCCTTCCGGCCCGAGGGGCTGGCTGACGCTCATCGGTGCGAACCGGGGGTAAACGAACCAAGTCCCCCGTACGCAATTTGTACTCCGCCCTGACCCGGCCCCGGTTTACCCGCACCTCCCCTTTGCGCAAAATGCGGTAAATGCGTGAACGAGGCACCCCTTTCAGTCGAGCCTGTAGAAAATTGTCGATCCTTTGACCCGCCAGCTCAGCGGGGACCGTTAAGTACTGCACCCCAGCGGAGGAGGAGGAGTCTGGAGGGGGCGAAGTCTCAGTCCGGGAAGCCGGGTGAGAAGGCAGATGATTACGCATAGGCGCGGATCATAGCCGCCCCAGGGCCACAATTGAAGCTTCATCGGCTCCGTGCTATATTGCCGCCTCCCAAATTGGGCTGGTTTTCGGCGATGCGGATTCCCCTGAGGTGAACCTCGGACATCGTTCAAAAGAAAATACCGCCAATAAACGGGTCGCGGCAGGCTGCCGCATTGTCAACAAAACTTCGCCTGCGAGGTTGCGCCCCACCCAAAGGCTTCGGGCACCTCGCCGGCACTGACACCCGCGTCACCGCGGGAAATATCGCGAGGGTAAGACGGGCTGGAGCCCGCAGCGCTTGAACGAAAGGCTCAAACACTGACGTGTAACTCTGCAGTAGATACAACCAGCGACCGAACTGGTAACGCGGATACCCTCCCACTGGAGGATCCAGCGGTACAACTTACAGACCCAACATGGTACGGCCATAAGTCGTCCAGGGCAGAGTTACCCGAAAGAAGATGACACCGCCACTCGCCGCAAGCAGGACGGGGGCGGTCAGCGAGCGGGCAGTAATTGTTGCCGCGAGCTGTGCGGTACCAGACGACAAATGGTACTGTTGATACGAATACCGCGCCGACTGCGCGTATTCCGAGTTGTAGCACTGTGATGATCGGGGAGAGAGTTGTCGGGCCAGTCATTTTGGCCGCGCTCCGCCCGCCTATCTATCCGTGCTTGGCCTAAGTTTCCTGGATACAGGACGGCCATTCGACAAGCCTGCAAGCTTCAGTGTCTGACCCGCGCGCAATGCGAGGATAAAAGACACATATGAAGAGAATGCTGATCAATGCAACTCAGCCGGAAGAGTTGCGGGTAGCCCTGGTCGACGGCCAGTGGCTATACGACTTGGATATTGAAAACCGGACCCGCCAACAAAAAAAGGCCAACATCTACAAGGGCAGGATCACCCGCGTGGAACCCTCCCTGGAAGCGGCTTTTGTTGATTATGGCGAGGAGCGCCACGGATTCCTTCCTCTAAAAGAAATCTCCCGCGAGTACTTCACCAAGCAGCCCAAAGACATCGAAGGCCGCATCAAGATCAAGGATGTGGTCAAGGAAGGCATGGACGTCATCGTTCAGGTGGACAAGGAAGAGCGCGGCAATAAAGGTGCAGCACTCACCACATTTATCAGCCTCGCGGGGCGATACCTGGTTCTGATGCCGAACAATCCCCGCGCCGGCGGCATTTCGCGCCGAATCGAAGGGGATGAGCGCTCAGACCTGCGCGAAGCGCTCTCCAATGTGGAAGTTCCCACCGGCATGGGCATCATCGTCCGTACAGCTGGGGTTGGCCGCAGTGGAGAGGAACTGCAGTGGGATCTCAACTATTTGCTGCAACTGTGGGACGCCGTCAAAAAAGAGGCCGATACCTCTAAGGCGCCGCACTTCCTCTTCCAGGAGAGCAACGTAATCATCCGCGCCATTCGAGACTATATGCGGGATGAAATTGGTGAAGTCATTGTCGACGATGCCGGTGCCTACGAGTTGGCCGCCGAGTTCGCACGGCAGGTCATGCCCCACTACGCCGGCAAGGTGAAAAACTACCAGGACGCCATTCCCCTGTTCAGCCGCTACCAGATCGAAAGCCAGATAGAAACCGCTTTCGAGCGCGAGGTAAAGCTCCCCTCCGGCGGTTCCATAGTGATCGATGTGACCGAGGCATTGGTGTCCATCGATATCAACTCATCACGCGCCACCAAAGGTGGAGATATCGAGGAAACGGCCCGCTCGATCAATCTGGAAGCTGCAGATGAGATTGCCCGTCAATTGCGACTCAGGGATATGGGCGGCCTAATAGTAATCGACTTTATCGATATGCAGAGCAAGTCGAACCAGCGCGAAGTGGAAAAGCGCATGGAGAAAGCCCTGGGCATGGACCGCGCTCGCGTGCAGGTCGGGCGTATTTCACGCTTTGGTCTGCTGGAAATGTCCCGCCAGCGCCTGCGCCCTTCGCTCGGTGAAACCACCTTCCGAGTCTGCCCCCGCTGCAGCGGCCAGGGGACCATCCGCGGCACCAAGTCCCTCGCCTTGTCGATCCTGCGCCTGGTGGAAGAAGAGGCGAAAAAAGAGCGCAGCGCGGAGATTCGCGCCATTACTCCGGTCAATGTCGCGACCTACCTCCTAAATGAAAAGCGTAGTGCCATCAGCCAAATCGAATCCCGCAACAGCACCCGTGTCGTAGTGGTGCCCAATACCGACCTCGAAACGCCGCACTTCGAGGTTCAGCGCCTGCGTGATGACGATGCCACCACCCTCGAGACCTCTTACAAAATTTCCGGCTCAGCAGAGGAAACTACCAGAAGCGAAGAACCGGTCCGCCCGGTGGCCCAGCCCGCGGTGCAACAGCTCTCTCATACTGCCCCCGCACCAACGCCCACCGAGCGCCCCAAAACCAGGGCCAAAGCCACCCGACGCGGTGGCGAGAAGCCCGGCCTGATCGCCCGATTGCTCCAGGCCATTGCCGCGCTGTTCGGGGATGAAGCCGACAGCAAACAAAAGCACAAGAAAACCAAAGGTCGGGGCAAGAATTACCAGAGCCAGCGCAATCGCGGCAAGCGGGGCACCCGCGGCGGTCGCACAGAGCGAAATAAAGAGCAACACTCCAATCGCAGCGAGCGGACCGCCAAAGGGGAATCACAGGAAACCAAGCGCGAGGACAATATCGAGGCTGGCAGTGAGCGATCTCGGGGCGAAGGCCAACGCCGTCGCCGACGTCGCGGTGGCGAGGGCAAGCGTCGTCAGGAAAAGGTCCAAACCGCTGCAACCGAAACCCCCGCGGCCAAAACACCTGCACCGGCGGCGAGTGAGCAGGATGCAGCGCCCGCGGACCAGGAGCGTCCGGCGCGCCGCCCCAGCAATGTACGGGGCCGGCCACAACCCAGGCGTCGCGGCCGCCGCGGTGACAACCCGGCTGCGGCAACCGTCGCCAGGGATCAGGAAGAGCTGAACCGGGAAGTCAACGAAGCAATCGACGAAGCGGAGGGTGAAGCGACCAAATCTGCGCAAAAGCCCCTAGCAACCGATACTGAAGTGGCGCCCAAAACTAAGGCCCCTGCCAACACAGAGGCACCACAAGAGACAACCAACCTTGTGGACACACCTGTCGAGGCGCAAACCGAACCCGTCCCGGAAACGGTTAGCCCAACGTTGCCCGAGACCGGGATCCTGCAGGCCAGCTCGCCGAAAACAGAAGAGGACAGCGCCCCTGTGGAGCTGGAATTGGCCGAGAGCACAGTCGTCAGCAACGAAATCGTCGAAGCAGTGATTGAACTGCCAGCGGCGCAGGAATTGCGAGAGACTGAGCTGGGTGAAACGACACAGGTAGAGGCCAGTGTTTCGGCTACCCCAGCCGAACCTGCTGAATCTGCACCCCAGCCAAATGCAATCGCTGCGCGGACAGACGTTGAGGAAGCGATCGCGCTGGCTCCGAAAGCGACAGGCGAGCCCCAGGCCCGTGGCCGCGCTGGCAATGATCCCCGGATCAACCCACAGCCGTTACAGCAGTTGGCGATTGTAACTTCTCATCCAAACATCGGCTTGGCGCATCCGCTCGACACCGCACATCCGGCCGCAATCGAGCATAGCCCGCGAGACCTGCAACGCCCGGCTAACGACCCTCGGGGTCAACGCCACAGCGCCTACACAGCAGCTGTAGATGCCGATGGTTCTGCGGAGGCTAGCTGATACTGGCACTTTGTCTACGGTTCGAGAGTTGCACAAAATACGGCTAACTCCTTGAAACCGCTAAAAAAAACGTGGGTGGGCTTGTACCGGCAGTCACTGCCGGTATAATGCGCCCCACAAACCGGTGGGGTGGCTGAGTGGTCGAAAGCGGCGGTCTTGAAAACCGTTGACTGTAACAGGTCCCAGGGTTCGAATCCCTGCCCCACCGCCATAAAAAAAGCTGTAAAATCAACGATTTATACAGTATAAAAAGCGCAATCGATTTTCCCCGATTGCGCTTTTTTTGTACTAATTTCCGCAAGGTCTCAACCAAGTCTCAACGCGAAATTAGAACTCCCCAAACTGGCAGCTAAAGCGGCGCTATTGATCCAATCGGAAAGTCTCATCTCTGCCCCGTTCGCTGGCGGTTATTTCAACTAAAATTTGACCTCCCCCTACCCCGCCTTTCAATTTTGATTCAAAACTGGGCACTGATTGGAAAAGCCCGTGGTTACTGGCGTTCGGCTATTTTTGGCTGTGAAAAATCTTTTCAAATCTCTTCATTTTTCTTCAATTTGTGAAATCCTGAACATCACTACAGCCCACGGCTGGCGGGGGTTTGCGGTGTTTTCCAATTTCGCTGGCTAAGGAAAAGCGCAAAACGCGCATTCGATCCTTTCGGCAAGCCGCAGCTGGGCAATATCCTCGATAAAACCCCTGCCGTCCTCGACAGCGCCTTTACCACCCGGGGCTTTACCGACCACGAGCACCTGGACGATGTAGAGCTGATCCATATGAACGGACGGGCCTATGACTACCATCTGGGCCGGTTCCTGTCGGTGGACCCGATTATCCAGGCGCCAGGCAACTCCCAGTCCTTGAATCCCTATAGCTATATCATGAATAATCCGTTAGCGGGGACCGACCCAAGTGGGTATTCGGCGCAGATAGAGAAAGTAACTGGCAGCCATATCAAGAAGGACGTATCTCAGGCGAAAAATGTCAATGGAGCAATCACCGTTGGTAGTTCAAAGCTTGTAACTTCGCTTGGGGTGAGCAGTAATGGCGCTTCAAATCCAGGTTCAGGCGCAGCTTCCCAGCAAGCTGCACCTCAAGATACAAATAACCAGGGTTCTCGCCAGCAGATTCAGAGTGGTGGAGATGCAGTTGATGATGGCCACGGTAATGAAGCCAATCAAGCAAATGCTGGAGTTGCGATTGCTGCTGGTGCTGCGGGGACAGCAGCAAGAGGGGTTTTAGGTAAGCTATTAAGTGGCGCTATGGCCGGCTTAGGTGCTGCTGCGGGTGTAATTGCCGGTATGGCAATTACACCCGAGATGGGTGATGGAGTACCCCTAAGTGACCGCCTGCAGGCGGGGAAGACTTTGACGGATGCTGGTGCACTTGAGGCGGTTCGCAGTGCAAAGGGGGCAGTAAATTTAGACACGGGAACTTTAAGAGCGCTTACAGGAGCGCTTGCTTCTGGTAACGCTGAGGCTGCTGCGGCTATTTATGCTGCAATTAGGGGCAGAAAGATGCTTGTAACCCACATGGCCTATGCTGAATTTGCAGCATCGGTTGCTAGAAATGGAAGAGAGTCAGTAATTCTATCTGCTGCAGCTATTTTGTCACAAACATCAATCATTCCAAATAGTCCATCAGCGCGAGTGATGTCAATGCGGACAACTGGGAGTGTTAGTGGTACGGACAAACTTATATTTGGAACAGGGGATAGGTTAGGAATTACAACTTTTACGTCGGATGCGAGGTTCTTGCGAGGGGCAGCTGCTCAAGGTGTAACGCTTAACGCTTTTTTGCATTCTCCTTCATCATTTTAGGATTTCTCATTCAATGTAATCATGGTTCAATTATGAAGAGAGTTTGCTTGTGGGACATGCTTGGCTGCGCCCTAATAGTTATGGAAAAAACTGGGGTTATTTATTTCAACCAAGTCGGTGGGACGGCGTGCCTATCCGAAGAGGCAGAGGGGTATTTGTGTCCAGTTAACCACGAAGAAAATTTTCGACTTGACACATGGCTCTCACAAATATTTTTGAGAGTCAACAGGCCTGACTTGCGTATGGCAGATCAAATAGATGGGGAGTTAAAAAAGTATGTTCAAACTTCATTTATTAGTGTAGACCGACACAGATTAAACGATTCATGTGAATCATGGTTACACGTAGTGATAGACTTAAAAAATAATGAGCTGATAGAAGGTGCTTCGCATTCAAACGCTATTTTGACATGGCCCAATAGTGATTAATCACGTGAAAATAATTGAAAATTTAGGTCGAGAAAATTTTGACAAGACATTCAGCTCCCCGTTCTTATTTGACGCCATAAATCCAAAATCTCCCGACAGACCCCTCTGTCGGGCTTTGTTTTTAGCAGGGCTATTCAACAGTCAGCACCAGACACCCCGCCATTACCCTGACCTTGACCGGCGTATTGATCTCAAAACCGGCTTGGCGCAACCAGTGGCCTTTCATCTGAATCCACGGCACTGAGCGGCGGTTACCGGAGTAGGGGGACTGCGCCTTGAGGTGGTATTCATAGGCGTGGGGAGGAGTGATCGCTGGAACTTATTAGGATCGTAAGAGTGCTTACTTTTTAAACAGCCTTCATGATATCTACTTGAATTCCCTCAGCTTTTTCATTTGTGAGAGCACAAGCATTCAATGCTGTCAGCCTTGCTGAGTAATGAAGAAAATTGAAATCCGTGTTCGCCATGATGAAAGTACATTTAGACGACTCTTGCAGATGGTCCATCAAGGTTCTCACGGGCCACAGCGATCAGCCACTAAGGTACTTGATAACAAGAGCGGCTATGAATACCGCCTCAAGGCACAGTCCCCCTACTCCGGCAACCGCTCAGTGCCGTGGATTCAGATGAAAGGCCACTGGCTGCGCCAAGCCGGTTTTGAGATCAATACACCGGTCAAGGTCAGGGTGATGGCGGGGTGTCTGGTGCTGACTGTTGAACAAACCCGCTAAAAACCAATCCCGACAGAGGGGTCTGTCGGGAGACTTTGAATTTGTGGTGCCAAGTAAGAATGGGAAGCAGAGTATCGTGTCAATATTTTACTTCGGACCATTTATTACAAATTATCCGATTATGCATAGAAATACAAGTTACTGTAGGGATGATCTAATTGTGCAATCGCACTGGCTTCTATAGCGTTTTCAAACTCTTTCTTTAGTTTTTTTTCATCCTGGAAATAAGGGTATTTCTTTGCTCTATTCGATACGTACAAGTGCAAGCGCCACAAATCAAATCCATCACTTCGATTATCAGGGCCAAAATCAAAATCAACTTCATACTCTGGAAAAATCAATACACACCCAATACCATGAAATTCATATTTAACATCGTCCGAAAGCTTGCCTTTCTGAGGAATATCTTTATTGCGCCAAGCAACTAACGGAGGAGTATCCCCAATTTTCGACTTAAATAAATTGATGCCTTTTTGTACTTCCCCAAGGTAATCATCAATAACCGTCTTTAAATTTTCATCGATCATCATCTAGGAGGCCTCAATCTGTCAGGTCCGACTGAATCAGCAGATTTCAAAACATCATCAATACTATTAAAGCTACTTGGGTGATTGGCTATATCATCGACAACATTTACGTTTACTTTTGTACCAGTCCTTCGTGCTGCCGCTGCTCGATGATGGCTATCAATAATAAAGCGCTGACCGTTGTACTCAACAACGTCAATACCGTTGCCAACAAAGCCATCATTACGCATACTTTCAGAAATTTGATCTACTTTTTCCGATGATCTTTTCCCGGAAATACTGTGTGTCCTCTGAAGGGTATTCGGGTCTACCCTCTTTACAATAACTCCTCTCCTTAAAGTCACTGCACCGATAATACCTATCGCATGATTTCCAAACATGCGAGCATCACCTTCAGCAGCCGCATCTAAAGCTGCAGTACCTTCTGCAGTAACACCTTCATATAGGTTTTCTGGTAACGTCCCAAGGCCCCACTGAAGCATTAAATTAAAATAGATTTCTTGTGAATGCGTGACGGTATACAAGGCATCCGACGCGAACCTTTGAATTGCCCCCAGTGAAGCATCAGCGCCAATTTTCAGTCTGGACCCTAAATCTCCATCATTCTGGCCACCAGATTGCAGTCAAAACTCAATTTAATGAAGAGCATTTAGAGCCATCGTATCTTTCAAATGCACTGAAGCTTCTTTCTAAATTCGTATTAATCATCAATCCATTAGGGACACAAATAATACTTTGTGGCACGCCCCAGTAAAGCACTTTCAAAGACTCACCATCTAACTGTTGAACAACAGCAAAAATTTCTTTTTGTCCTGTAACACTTTCCACATGGCTTGCAGAAAGTTGAACTGTAACCTCGTTAGTAATTTTTGCTTTGCCTTTTACTAGGGTTACAGAATCAAGCCTCACACTATATTGGTTGGAAATGAGAATCGAACCTTCTTTCAACTCTTCAGAATTCTCTGGCAACAGCGAAGCTGTCTTCGGCACCCCCTTGATAACAAATACTTGAGAAATTTTTCCCGCCGAGAGGCAAAAACCCGAGCCAAACAGCAGTAGAAAGCCAACCAACAACCTAAATCGATTTTTCTGTTTCACTACTTGGCCCCCCTCAAGGTTCTCCAACGCCCAGGCTCTTCAGTATCAACTCGTCGGTATTTATACTTTTGAGATATTCGCCCAATTTCCCAAATTTTATTCCCTCTCGCGCCAATTACAAAGCTAGACTTGCCATAAGCTTTCACAGAACTGTGATCACCGGGTCCTGGTTTTTGCTCTAAACCTCGATAATGTACATGCGCGATCGCTGAAGCGCCAGCTGTTCGGATTACTCCTCCTTGAGCCGGCAAAATGCCAATATCTGTAACAATAATTTGCCCCTTAGCGTTTTGCGTCATCATTAGGAACTTTTCGCCTGTCACATTGATATTTGCTGACGCTGTTGCCTCAGAAACACCTCGAAGGAAATCAATATAGGCATCAGGAGATACAACATCATCAGTACTAGATGCTTGACGGACGTTAACTTTTGCTGCAGCCTTTTTAACTTCAGAATTGTTTTTAAACCCCTTATCCATAACGGGAGCAGTTTCCCAAATACCGTCTTCTACAGCCTGCAAATATTTTTCTTGAGTAAGATTTAAACCATAGGTATTTTTACCAGAATCGTTACTCTGGCCATCATCAATTGCATTACCACCACTCTGAATCTGCTGGCGAGAACCCTGGTTATTTGTATCTTGAGGTGCAGCTTGCTGGGAAGCTGCGCCTGAGCCTGGATTTGAAGCGCCATTACTGCTCACCCCAAGCGAAGTTACAAGCTTTGAACCACCAACGGTGATTGCTCCATTGACATTTTTCGCCTGAGATACGTCCTTCTTGATATGGCTGCCAGTTACTTTCTCTATCTGCGCCGAATACCCACTTGGGTCGGTCCCCGCCAGGGGATTATTCATTATATAGCTGTAGGGATTCAAGGACTGGGAGTTACCCGGCGCCTGGATAATCGGGTCCACCGACAGGAACCGGCCCAGATGGTAGTCGTAGGCGCGGCCGTTCATATGGATCAGCTCTACATCGTCCAGGTGCTCGTGGTCGGTAAAGCCCCGGGTGCTAAAGGCACTGCCGAGAACGGCGGGGGTTTTGTCGAGGATATTGCCCAGCCGGGGCTTGCCGAAAGGATCGAAGCTGTGGGTTTCCATCAGGTTGCCCAAATGGTCCCCTACCGCTGTGGTGGAGCCCAGCCGATCCCTGTGGCTAAAGCCAATCTGGTGGCTGGTGTCAGTAGCGGTTTCGGTGGTGGTGACCACGGCGATATCGTCGATAAAGTGCCGGTATTGGGTTTCGCTTCCGGTGGTGATCTTTTCGAACAGCTTGTCGATATAGAGGGTGGTTTTGCCACTGCCCTGGTTGACCTGCTTGTAGCGCATCTGGTCGGCGCCATAGGAAAAATAGAGGTCAGTGCTGCTCTTCTGGATACGGGTGGGTTTGTTAAAGGCATTGTACCAGATACGCTGGGCGCCGTTTTCGTGGGTGCGGTTGCCGTTGCCATCATAGCCATAGGTCTTGCTGCCACCGCCCACCAGGCTGACGCTCTTGACGGCGCTGGGACCACCACTGGTACCGCCGCTATAGCTGTAGCTGCTGGCAAAGTCATCTTTTTTCAGCAGGTTGCCGATGGCATCATAGTCGTAGTCGATATCGGGGCCATCGGTACGACTGCTGTAGTCGAGCCGGTTGAGGGCGTCGTACAGGTAGGTCTCGCTGTTGACGGCGGGACTCTGGCTGGGGATGCCGACAGTTTTGTCGCTGAGGTTGCCAAAGGCGTCGTAGCTGTAGGCGATGGTCTGGTGGTTATGCACCAGACTGTCAAAGGCGGTGCCGGACATCTGGCCTGTTTCAGCATGAAATCCGCGCCCGATCTGATAGTTACCGTCGCCAACATTGGCAAAGTCCCAGTTACCCCAGGCATCCATCTGGGTGATTTCGCGATAGCGATAGCCGCTGGCGGCATTGCTGGTGCTGAACTGATAGCCGGCGTCGTTGTAGCCGTAACGCAGGGTGAGACCGGAGGGATAGCTGAGCCCTTTGAGACGGCCGTACTGGCTGTCGAAGTGGCTTACAGTCACAAAGTCCTCGCCATCGATGGCGGTGGTGACCTGGTAGGGCCGGCTGAGGGCGTCGTACTGGAAGCTGCGGCTATAGCTTGCGTCACTGCGGCTTTCACTGGCGGGCAGGCCGATACCGTTGGGGGCACTGTCGTAGCTCCAGCTGGATTCCTCCACGCCATTGACGCTGCGGCTGTCGATCCGGCCCAGGCGATCGTAGACAAAGCTGGTCACGTCCAGGTTACCGTCAGTTTCGGTTTCCACTTCCCCAAAGCCGGTATAGGTAAAGGATTTCAGGCCCATATTGGGGTCGTCCACCCAGTCTTTCTGACCCAGGGCATTGTACTTGGCGGTGATACGGTTGGTGTTGGCATCCTGCAGCACTATGGGGTTGCCGGCACCGTCATAGGCGTACCGGGTACTGCCACCCAGGGCGTCTACGGTTTCGGTGAGCTGTTGCAGGCCGTTGTAGGTACGGCTCATGGTGCGGCCATTGACCTGTATATCGGTGGTAAAGCCGCTGCCCTGTTCGTGGGTGTAGGTGATATTGAGCTGCTGGCCATTGGTCTGGTCGACGGTCTTTTGCAGGGCGCGTCCAAAAGTATCGTAGGACAGATAACGGCTGCCATAGCTGCTGTTGGGACCGGTGGCATAGTGAGGCACCGACTCGAAGGTGGTCTGGCCCAGGTCGTTGTAACTGACGGTACGCGCTACCCAATCGGTGCCACCGAAGGCTTGTACCTCTGTGCGGATCACACGGCCAAGCATATCGTGATAAGTGACCTGGGTGGGTGTGCCGGCCTGCTGCTGAATGGTTTTAAACACGGCGCCCGGGGCCTGGCTGCAGCCGGAAGCACACCACTGCATGGCGGTATATTGATCCGGTGCGATTTTGAGGTTGGACTCTTCGGGAGCAGTGACGGTGATAACGCGGCCAAAGGCATCGTACTGATAGTCAGTGGTGAGCCCATTGGCGTCGGTGACTGAGTCTGGCTGGCCAAATTTGGCGTTGGTCACAGTGGTGACCGTATGGCCCAGGGCGTTTTGCACGGTTTTGGGGAAGTAGCCATCGCTGCTAAAGGCGGTGGTTTCCACCTCCCGGGTCTGCGTCTCCCCCTCGGCGGAGGTGGTGACGTTTTGGGGCAGGCCGTGACTATTGTAGACGGTATCCACCTGGGTCCACTTGCCACTGGAGGGGGTGGTTTTTACCCGGCTGGGCTTGCGTGCGTCGTTATCCCACTGCAGATAGTCCACCACCACCGATTGTTGTACGTCAGTACCAGAATCAATACTGACGCCGGTCCTGCTCTGAATACTGTGTTTGGTCACCGTCTGTTGAAGGGGCTGGTTGATCCACCAATTGGCCTCATCCGCAGTCACATACTGGGTCTCGGTACTGCTGGAAACAATATGCGAACTATTGGCCTCCTGGTAGCTCTGGGAGGCGAGCAGTACATTGCCCCACTGATCAAAGGTATTGGACTGGGTTTGTGTGTACAAGTTGGTACGGACACTGCCGGAAAGGCTCAACGTCCGATGCACATTCGTCTGCTGTTCAGAGCCGACAAAATAGGGGGCGTTGGCAGCCACTGTCCAGTTATCCGTCAGGGCATCCACCACCCTGGGTGAGGAGTGCCCTCCTCTGGGCCAAAAGCGCCACTCGAAACTGGTTTCTTTAAATGGGGACACGTTACTGGTGTCCGCGGACCTGTCCCCCAATTCCCATTGACGCTGCTTGTGCAGTTTGCCCGCCAGGGGGAATATCTGGTGGAAGTCGGACTGGGTTTCGATATCCGCAGCCAGGTCCTCCTCGATAATGGTATGGAAGCCCTGGAAGCCGCGGCCCTTGTTGTTAAACACCGCGCCTTTGTAGCGGTACTGGGTTTTATTGAGACCCCCAACCCCGTTGGAGCGGCGGTGCTCCGCCACCACATACATACTGGAAGAAAATTCAAAATGGTCATTCCGAACGGAAGACGAAAGACTGTCCAGATAGCCGCCGCGCTCATAGAAGGGCTTGGCGCTGGTGTGATAGCGGTCATCTCTGGAGGAAAGAGGCCGGTAGTGCCACTCATCCCTCACACCCAGGCCATTTTCTACGGCTATTAGCATGTCCGTAGGTTCATAACGCTCACTGCCTTCCGCTGAGCCGCGATTTCTATTGATATAGACACCGAAATCTCCACCGGACCAGGAATTATTCCAGTTACATCCCGTAGGCTCACGACAGCCGTAAGCAAACACAAAATCCTGCAAGCCATTGCCAAATGAATCGACGACGGCTGTTTGAGTGGCTGACCCAATAAGGCCGGTACTCGTACTGCTTAAGGTGAAACCGCCGTTACTGGTTTCCTTAAAGCGGATGGCATTGTACCAATAAAGACTCTCATCCAAGTCTTCAACCGGGTAGATTGAGTCCCCCTGGCCCCCACCGAGATCATATTTTTCATACATTGCGTTTCCGCACTTTGGGCTGGACACTCCACCATCAACAAGCGTCTGGCAATTGGTCACTAAGCGCTGACCTGGAAATAGCAGCTCCTGACGTCCATCCGCATCGAGATCGGCCAGCCTAAAGCTGTGGCTATATCGGGGAAATTTAGCTATCGCCCATTCACCGCCATCAGCGGAGGAATAATAGGGAAACTCACGTGCTGCGAATACTGAGCCGGCCTGAACAACTTTCCATTCCGAAAACTCCCCTCCACGATTCACCGCAACCGCCAAATCAAAATCCAGCCAGGTCAACCAGTCAGGCAATCCATCTCCATTCACATCCATAAAAAAATGGAAGTAATATTCCAGGGAAGAAAAGGCCCCACCACTAGTAAACGCCGATTTTGAATTCTCATAAAGATTCACTGTATCGAAGGTCACGGCGCCAGACTCATCTAGTTTAGTTAGATAAAGCACATATGGCCTGGGCTGGGGAGATTGAGCACGGGAAGTGGTCAACACCAGATCCAGATCCGCATCCACGAAATCAGGCAGGCCGTTACCATCAAAGTCACCGGCAAATTGCACTGTACTCTCGAATCTGGCCTCACCGGGTTTACTGCGGTAGGAATATATTAGTTGCCCTCCCGCACTATATGGCGCTGAATGATTACCCGTGTGCAGATGCAAATATAAATAGGCTGTGGACGCATTGACGTCACTTCTAATCACGACATCCGGATAGCTGTCACCATTGAAATCACCGATACTTTCAATCCGATCCCATTTGGAGGAGCCTGAATTACGCTTGGCAGGAATTGAAGATTCAAACCAGATAGGATTCCCACTTGCATTAAAGTCATAAGCAAACTCGAAGTAGCTTGACCCACGCCGCCAATTATCGGTCCGGCCATCTCGGTTAAAATCCGCAGATAGACAAACCTTATTATGGGTCAATGAATTCCACTGGCAGGTTTGCAAAGCTTTATTGTTATTTGCAGTTTTGAAGCCTTCCGCATCGGTATACCATCCCTGCCAATCTGAGACGCCATCCCCGTTCACATCACCTTGCGGTGATATATCCTCTATGAATCTTTGCGACTGAAGCTCCGCCACAATATCACTACTGGCACTTTCATCCCAGTTGCTGCCCGTGGAACTGGAGGAACGATAGCCCACCTTCTCGGTAGTAAATGAGGGTTTGGCATCCTGCCAGGAAAGCTCGGTCGAGGGCAGACAGCTGGCGATGCCACTCTTAAAAGCACACTCCTGGATGCTATCCAACAGACTGCGCTGACTTGCCGCACTCAACTTATAGTTGAAATTATATTCACGCAGCTTCTCTTCTTTCAGGGAAATCTCTATGCGCTCCAAACGTTTTGTCTGTCTAATCAAACCGCCCGCGATATATTTAGAACTAATATCAGGCCTTGCCCCATCCTCGTAAATAAATTTAACTTTTCTATCGCCGCTATAACTATTTGTTCCCGTATACCAGATTTCGGAAAGCTGGTATTCACCAGACCCAAAAGAATCATAAAAGTAATTTACTGAATTTCCTGAAGGATCTGATTCAGTAGTGATATTCCAGGATATCTCGCGCTGCTCATATGAAATTGGTGAATATGTATAAAAATCTGAATTGGTGCGATTCCCATACTTTTTAACCATTCCATCCGGAAAATAGACATCGAAAGTTGCACTGCTATTAATTGTTCCGGTCTGTTTGACCAAGATCCTGCTGTTAGATTCCGGATGATATACGCCACGCCCCCCATTGGGACTACCGCTGACCGCTATCAAGCGCTCCCCATTCATACACAAGCGGTCGTTGTGGTCCAACAGGATATTCAGATTCCGGCCGTCGTGCTCAAGTGTTTGTCCACAGCGGGAAATAGCAGATCCTGCATTGAGCTGCCAGCCCATGCCGAGCACGCCGTTACCGGCCCGGCTGGAGTAATTCAAGCTGATGTCCGGCTGGATTCCCGACCTACCGGGGGGGAGTTGGATCGGGATCACATAACTACCGGAACCTCCCGCAACACTTCCCTGGCCAGCAGTGGCACCAACTGCCTGGTGAGCGACTGGCACATTATCCAAAAAGTCATGGTCCGCAACCTCCAATCCAAATGGAAATTCTTCCACCCAGGCTTCAGGGATTTCTACAAAATCACTGTTAACGGAGACATGGGAACTACATTTTTCGCCACCGGGAATTATATTACAGGCGCGCAACTCAAATGTATAATTGCCTTCGGTAGAAACATTCGCAAAGGCATATTCGGTAGATTGCGCCCGCTGCCAGTCCTCTCCTGAACTACGATACTCATAATAATCATCGAATCCACCTGCATACCTGGTCCAATCCAGTCGCACATAGCGAGACATTCCAGAGACAGAGGTGCTGAAATTCAACGGGGCATCCGGCACCGGATGAAAAACAGTAACTGTGACACTCTGAGGATCAGAACATCCAGCTGCGTTACAGGAGATCACCTCATAAGAATAGCTGCCATCTGCCTTTGTCTCGCCAGGTGTATACCGTGGTGTCTGTCCCAGCGCTATCCAATCCCCCCATACACCATCGGCATATTCGCGGATTTTAAAATCGTCGATAATGTCATTGGCATCCTGCTCCCAAGTGATGGTGTAATTGCCATCATTATCATTGCCCGGCCCCTGAAGATTTGAAACTTCCAAAGGAATCGTCAGTAGTGTGATTACCTGCTGCATACTAGGGCCTGTTAACACTAATTAGCCGGTCAGCGATCAATGAAAAGTTGATGAAGAACTTAAAAACGACATCCAACTTATCAAATCGACTAAATATTCTTCGGAAACCTTTCAAGCGGCGAAACAGACGCTCTACTTCATT
>NZ_JBFLAB010000054.1:0-29252 GCF_040742695.1 Microbulbifer discodermiae
GGGTCCGCCTGATGAGGCGGAAATGGCCCAAAGATACCGAGAATCCAACATCAAAACCGATAGGATATCTTTGTTTTATCCTATTTTTGAAAACTGAAAGTGGCGCTGTTGAAGAATTCCCTGATTTTTCAACAGCCTGCTAAAGCTTAATTATTAGTCAAAAATTTTATTACGCAACTTTACGAAGAAATCATATTTGTAATCAGTTTTTAGGCGCTCGTATATTTCTTGGTAATGCTGAATCCTCGTTCAGTCGAGATATACCGAATCCAGGCTAAGGCAGCTCTACTTGAACTTTTCAGCATGGATTGATCAAGGTGTTAATAGAGTTGGAGAAAATGCGTAAGCATAGGTTACAAATTAAAATGAGAGATTTAAAGTTTTCTTTGTATAAGTACATGTTTTTTTAATGGAGCGCCAGAAGTCGCATTTCAAAGGTTGTTTTTTATGGGGTGAATATTGTTGAATAGCTAAGAGTAAGGACAAAGCATGAATAACTGTAATGATTCATTTATTCCGTTCAATACCGCAGGTAAAGCAGAAGTTAACAAATCAAGACGTGCCTTTTTAAAGCAATCCAGTATTGCGGCAGCGACGACGGGCCTTGCCTCGCTTGGTATTGCCGGCTCACGGCCTGCGATCGCTACAGAGCAAAGTGGATTCAGCCGTTTGTCGACAAATTCAATGGGATATAATGGCCATCGCCAGGACCCTGTGAGTGGATTGTACCATTTGGGTAACGGCTATCGGGTATATAACCCGGGATTAATGCAGTTCCATGCCGCAGATTCGATGAGTCCTTTTGGTAGAGGTGGCGTAAATAGTTATGCCTATGCATTAGGTGATCCCATCAACTTAAGTGACCCCAGTGGGCATTTTGCGTTTTTCAGTTTGCTCATTGGTGCCATTATAGGCGCGCTGGTTGGAGCAGCAGTCTCCGCTGTAGCGGAAGGAATTAGGTCGGCAGCTACGGGTGACGAATTTGATTTCAAACAAGTCTTTATCGGCGCAGCTCTCGGATTTATCAGTGGCGGGTTTGGTGCTGCAGCTATTGGAGCTAAAACAGGCGTTCAGGTGGGCTTAGCGGTGGCGGATGCTGTGGTTTCGGGTGCTGCAGATTTTGGATTAAGTACGGCCACAGGCACAAACGTTAAAGATGCTGGTATTAACGCAGGGATAGGTGCGGCTATCGGCTTGATTACATTTGGAGTTGGACAGGGAGCTAAACGAATTGGACAGGGAGCTAGAAGAGCGAAGTCCTCCTCTCCCTACAAGATAACACAAGAATCCATTGCTAATTTAGAAAACGGAGCCATGGGGAGATCTTTTGTTGGACTTGTTGATATTGAATCAAGGAAAGTTGCCTTGGCGCCGTTAGCGTCAGCAGAATACTTAGCAGATTTCCCTGGGATAAGCGCAGAAAGACACCTAGGAAGAGGCTTTGTAGTTATGGAACCAGATCTAGGAGCTTTTACAATAGGTAAAAAGAGCATTGAACCCATTCTGCATATGGAGGCAGGGATAGCATCTCATAAACAGTTGTTTGGTCAGCTTAATCTCAGAGGTGTCAGTGGTTTTCGGCATCGCACAAGTCGAGGTTTTGCACTAACAAAGTTTGGTTTAAATGAATATTTGATTAATTTTAACTCCCAATCATATAATGCTGTGGGTACAAGACTTCCGGAAATTTCTGTAAGAAGAAATTTAATCGAAACCTTATCTGCTCGCTATGGCATTGTAGACTTTTAAATAAGAGCGATATCGAGCGTAAGCTCTTCGACCATAGATTGTGACTATCTCTGCTTATAGAAAAAGGGATTTATAGGTTTTGATAAAAATCTGGATTAAAAGAAGAAATCCTAGTGTTTTCTTATAAGGAAAAATCTGACAGCGGCGAGACGGAATTATATTATGGAGATAAATTCAAGAAAAATTCATTACAGATTGAAAGGGTGTAAAACCGTGGATTTTTATGGTTTTCATTCAGCTCCTATCAATTAGTCTCTGCAATGTACAATAACCACTCTCTTGTTGCCAACAGTTTTGGCTGGCTGTTGGTATTGTGTGCCTTAACTGGTCTGGTTTGCAAAAATAAAATACACGATTTTTAAATCCAAAGGGCGAAATATTTTCGTAATTCAGGATAAATTTTAGGATAAAATTATGAACAAAATATTAATAAGACGGAAAACATAGTTATTGCAATGGTATGCGGAAGTAAATACAGACAATGAGTTGGAAAAAGAGATAGAAAAATTTAAGTGGTTGGGAGAGCAGGAGGTTCTTTCTGAAGCTGAAGTTATGCAAAAAATCTCTGAAGCGGAGTATCTGTTCAGCAAGGAAAATGCTGCTCTCACTTTACAGTAAACTATATTTAAATTTTTACAAAGGAGCATTGTAAGGTGGTATCAGCAATTTATTTCTAAAGAGCTAATCTTTTGTATTTCATGGGGTATGTCGTATAAGAAATTTACTTGGCTATAAAAAGTAACAATAACCTTTTAAATTTAATCATATCATTTCTTGGGATTTGACTGTGCGCTGAATAATGCGGCTGTAGATTGAACTGTGTTAGATTACGATATATCTCGCAACCAAATAACTAAAACTTTCATTTTTAACGCAAAAGGATGGGGCAATGAATGCTGATATGGCCAGGCAGATATTATTATATGCTTTGTTATTTATTACGTTTAGTATCTGTGTTTAGGTGGGTTGGTCAGACCATGAATTTATCATTCCGGAAATTTCAAAGGAAGAGATACGGGAAGGTATCCGGTATTATATAAGAAGAGGAATTCAGGTGTTTATTCAATTTCTCATTCCATTGGCAATTCTCGGCTACTTTGGTAAAAAAATATTTGGCCATCAAGATGACTCTTAAAGTAACTATATCCGAAGATGTCGTAGGGTTAAAAACCAATTTATTTTTTGGCGGCAGAATTTCCTCAGATGAAATTATCTAAGATTGTACGAAAATTAATCTGCTTTTGTAAGATTTTCGTAAAGAAGAAATTTCTGATTATTTTTTATTTGGACAAAATTTCTTTAGTTAATGTAATTAGCCGTTTACGCCGTCCGGTTATTAGTTTGGGTTGTTTGATTTCTATAGCCTTCCTGCCTGGGTGCTCTTCAATGATGGAACACTATTTGGCAACCTCGGATAGCTATCCTTATGCAGACATTGGAGAGGTAGATCGCATAGAATCGTTGGGGTTTGTCAAACAAAAATATTGCCAAACACCTTCAGGCATCTGCATGAGTTATTTTTTGGGTCAACCATTGCGTAATAGAAAGCTCAGTTATAATGTTGAGTTGGATGGTGGATCGACGGTTTCCCAAGTGCAATTGGCGCTGGAGCGGAGAGCGGAATCACCACAAGAGAGAGGCACTGTGGTATTGATTCACGGATTCCGTATCTCCAAAGAATTCATGATAAGTTCCGCACTCTATTTCCGTTTCCTGGGCTTTGATGTAATCCTGCCCGACTTGCTTGGGCATGGGGAGACTCCCGGTGAAAAAGCCTATGGAGTAGGGGATAGCTATATTATCAATGATTTGATCAATATTGAGGTTGAGCAGGGGAAAGCTCTCTATTTGGTAGGGAATTCCATGGGGGCTGTCTCCGCGATGTATATTTCGTCGATGCGGGAGGATATCAATGGCATAGTTCTGCAGGCGCCAATGATTGCTTTTGATCAGGCAGTATTGAGTTATATGCACAGCAATCACCCTTTTCTCTCGTTGTTTTTAAGTGTTCAGGATATTTTGGATGCGGCCAGTATTGCGCTTGAGAAGGCGGACTTAACGGTCGAGGAAACAGATATAGGTCCATTTTTGCGGCGCTCCAAAACGTCAGTACTAATTCTGGCTTCAGAAAGCGATCCTGTTGCGCCTTACAGTGGCTTTACGCCTTTTGAATCTGATGTTGTTTCTGTAATGAAATTTTCCGATCGGAACCACCCGAGTATGGCGGTAATTGGTAATCGAGCCCACCAGTACATAGCGCAATGGCTTGCCGACAAGTAGAGATCTATCAAGCGTTAGATTGACTGAGTCGGGCTAAATCGAACAACAGGGGAGAGCCGGGTACTAAAAGACAAACCCCGGCGGGCCACTCCTTGAATAACGGCTATTTGTCATCACGCCAAAAAGTGATAAAAGTCTATTTAGGCAGGGTGATTTGTTGGGTTCAAAGGCGTTAGTTTAAATTGAAATACTGTCCAGCAACTCTATTGATTAAGCAATCAAATCACCATAGACTGTCATTTAAATCAACATTCAGCTTTAGAGCCTTTGGGGAGACTGGATGTGTCATCGCTGGAAGAAAACTTTCGACCAGTATAAGTCAGAAATAACCAAGCTGAGTGAATAGATAAATATGAATGCCAAAAATCTTTTGACCCCATCCAATATTTTTAAGGTCGTAGTAGTCCTTTTGGCCTTGATGGCAATTATCAATTCCTATTATATCGTGATTGAGGGGCATGTGGGTGTGGTAAAGCGGTTTGGGGAGGCCAAGGATCAGCAGAACCCGGGTCTGCATTTTAAGATTCCCTTTATCGAGACCGTGGAAATGATCGAGGTAAGAACCAGAAAAAACGCTGAGAAGATGGCATCCAGCACAAAAGAACAGATGCCGGTAACCGTGGAAGTGTCGGTCAACTGGACGGTGAATAAAGAGGCAGCGCTGGATTTATTTAAGAGATATGGTGGCTTGAATCAGTTTGAGCAGAGGATTCTCGACCCGCGCTTTCGTTCCGCCACTAAGGATACGATTCCCCAGTTTGAGGCGGAGCAGCTAATTCAGGACCGAGCATCGGCGATTCAGGGAATAGAGCGCAGATTGACTGATGAAATGGAAGGCTTTCCGGTGGTTGTAGACAATATTCAAATTGAAAATATCTCACTGCCGCAGAAATATATCAATTCTATTGAGATCAAGCAGACTGAAAAGAATTTGGCGGCAGCGGAAGAACACAAACTGGAGCGCCAGCGTCTGGAAGCGCTGCGGGCGGTGAACACCGCGGATGCCAAGGCCAAGGGTATTTTAAAAGTCGCGGAGGCGGAAGCACAGTCGATACTGCTAAAAGGCAAGGCGGAAGCCGAGGCCATTGAAGCAAAGGCCAAGGCACTTAAAAATAATCCTTTGATTGTAAAACTTACGGAAGCGCAAACCTGGGATGGCAAGTTGCCTTCTACTGTATTCGGCCAGGGTACCATGCCGATTATGGATATGCGCACCGCCAAAAACGAAAATTGAGAGGTTTATATAGGGTAATTTTCGATTTAAGACTAAAGCTAAAGTCTTAATTGCGGAGAATCTTGGTGGTGCAGCAGTGGGTGGATGCCGATCGTGAGGTCAGGTACAGGCATTCGCCCGGTTCTCTGCCATTACTGTCAGTTGGCTAAAGACTATATCGTCGCAGTTTCAAGGAGAGGGTTTGGATTCCGGGAAATTTAACAGCAAGGTATTAATTTATCTATTTGAATGGGGTTTTGACGTGAGAGCAACCGTCTTGATTTTGATTGTAATGGCAAGCTTTGCCTATGCTGAAGAGTCCTGTGAGCTAAAGGATATTGGTTTAAATCAGGGGTCCCCTCTCATAGAAAAGTATTATTACCTGGGGACATGTCAGTATCGCAATGAGGAATATGCCAAGGCAGCGCAAAACTGGACTGAGATTGCCGAACTGACTGAAGTCGAACAGGGTTTCGTTGAGCTTCAAGTCAACGCCTTTAATAATCTTGGGTACCTGGTGTTCTTTGGGTACGGTGTTGATAAAAACCAAGAGGAGGCTATTGAATATTGGACCAAAGCGGTTGCACTTGGTCATGAAGAAGCTGAGTACCACCTTTGTCATGCTTATGGCGATGAAAAGCAGAGTACCTATAATCCCACAAAAGCCATTCCACATTGTGAAAAGGCGCGATTTTTATATCAGGGAGATCAGTCAATCGATCAGACTAATGATTTTATTCTTAACCAAATCAAAGGTTATTTGTCTAAATTAAAAGCTGTTAATTACAAGTAAGCTTTATAAACTAGTACGTGAATTACTGCAAATAAAAGTTCTGATGTCCACTGTCTACCAATCTTTTGGCAATCTGGGATCTTTTCTTCTTATATGCCTGTATTTGTCATTCCTGACTCTGCGCTCGACTTCCTCGCGCCTTTTTTCCACTAAACCCTTGTGCCACTTATCGCTGATTTTGCACTCCAGGCTTGTCCACATTCTATACAAACCGGTAACGCGTAAAAAAGACCGTAAACCAAAACCTAAAAAAAACAGGAAACCAAGGTAGTAAAGAAATTTATCGAGCCATATAAAGGGTACGAGAATCGTCAGGGCTATAAGGGCGTGGAACATGCCTCTTGAGACTGGGCCATATTCGAATTCAACTTCTTTCATCTCCTTCCCCGCCTAAGTTTTGCGCAAAAACTATTGGCAGAATAGCAACGCTGCCAATTACCTGTATCGTTGCCCTTGAACACCACTGCGATTAGGTGATATCGCTTGTTGATCGGAGGCTCGCCAGGTTAAGAATACACTGTATTTAGTGTGTGGATTGCCAACTGTATAGGTCATTAGGTTTTATACCGCTATTATAATAGCTGCACTCTTCCCTTGATTCCCACTGCCTGAGCCGTTGCTCCGGCCTGCGCTGGGAGTTATCGATCCTGCCAAAGATTGGCATTAGACGCCACTCGGCGGAGGTTACAGGTCAGTAGCGTTATTCCTGATTTTCGTCTCTTTAATCACTTCTGTGGCATAGGGTGCCGAGTTAACAATGTATCGGCTATTGGTAGATTAGGTCACTGTTTTTGGTCTATGACCAGCGTGGGGATAGCGTCTATACTGCTTTGTGACCGAAATGTTACAGCGGTTCAAAAAATAATAAACAACAGACATTGGTGAGAATAAAATGAAAAACACACCTCTAGTGGCGCTACTCTGTGGCGTCCTGCTGTCAGCGCATGCCTGGTCGGCCCCCCAGTATATCGCCGATGTGGATATCGCTTCATTTGACGGTACCCTGCTGGACGCCAGCCTGTTTATTCCCGAAACACCCCCGCCAGCAGACGGCTACCCCACAGTGATTTTTACCAACAGCTGGGCCCTGGAGAAGAACCAGTACTATTTTCAGGCGAAGGAATTGGCGCAAAACGGCTATTTGGTGTTGAGTTACTCCACCCGGGGTTTTGGCTTTTCCGGCGGCCTGGTCGATGTGGCGGGCGACAATAGCATTGCGGATGTGGGGGTCCTGATCAACTGGCTGGAGGACCGTTACCCGGTGGGCAGGTTGGGTTTGTCGGGTATTTCCTATGGGGGAGGTATCTCCCTGTTGAGCGCGGCCCGCTATCCGCGGGTGGATGCGGTGGCGGCCCTATCCGGGTGGGCGGACGTGATCGAGGCGCTCTACCCAAATGAAACGGTGAACCTGGTGTGGGGCAGCCTGCTGGTCAATACCGCCCTGCGTAAGGAACCGGTGATAGATCAGATATGGGGTTCTCTGCGCAGTGGTCAAAATCTGCCCCAGGTATTGGCATTCGCGGCAGAGCGTTCGGCGCTCACTTATTTGGATGAATTAAACCAGAATGGCACCGCGGTACTGGTTTCAAATAACTTTGCCGATTACCTGTTTAAGCCCAACAGCATGACGGATTTTTATTCGCTGCTGGAAGGTCCGAAAAAGCTGTTGCTGAATCCGGGTACCCACGCCGTTACTGAGGTGCTGACCGGCAACGACGGCCATATCTGGTCCACCAGTTTTCGCTGGTTCGACCACCACTTGAAGGGTGAGGACAATGGTATAGACCGGGAACCGAAGGTGGATATGACGGTGCGTATCAGCAATAAGCTGGAGCGTTACGAGGATTATCCGGTCACGGAGAAGAGCACCACCTGGTATCTGCGCCCGCGCCTGACCCTGTTCGATAGCGGCAGCCTCAAAGGCAGCCCTTACTGGGGCTGGGGCTGGACCAACTCCTTTAACGGCGGTTGGGACACCTTTGCCGGTACCGGCATTCCGCTGCTGTCCGATGCCCTGGAGGGATTCGGCATTCCGGTTTACACCCCGATGCTAGCCATCAATGGCTACTATGCGATCGACTACGAATCCCCCTATCAGTGGCAGACCCTGAAGATTCGCGGGGCGCCCAGACTGGAAATGTGGGTTGAGCCCACCAAGGCGGAGGCGCAGTTGAATATCCATCTCTACGATGTGGGCCCCCTGGGCCTGGGCCGCCTGATTACCCATGCGCCGGTCACGGTGCACGGTGAGCCCTACAGGGCACAAAAAATCGACGTGGAGCTGTTTACCACCAGTTACGATGTGCCCTTCGGCCACTGGCTGGTTCTGGCGATCGATACGGAGGGCCTGTTGTACCAGAAGCCGGCAGATACCAATTACACTGTCCGGGTGCCTTACAGCAACAGCAAGTCCTCGAGCCTGACGGTGCCGCATCTCTAGCAGGTTGTTGAGAAAGGCATACTGCCTGTTTCAAAACACGAAAAGCGAAAAATGTGATTTTCACTTTTCTCTCAAAATCAACGACTTAGGCGTCGCCGATTTTGCCGGAACATCCATATTCCGGTAGCAGGCTAATGAAATTCTTCAAATTTCAACAGACCCTAGCAGGTTGTTGAAAAAGGCATCCTACCTTTTTCAAAACACGAAAAGCGAAAAATGTGATTTTCACTTTTCTCTCAAAATCAACGACTTAGGCGTCGCCGATTTTGCCGGAACATCCATATTCCGGTAGCAGGCGCCGAAATTCTTAGAATTTCAACAGCCTGCTAGAACAGGTGGCTGTTAAAAGCGCAGTGAGACGCCGACACCGCCTTTATATTCATTGTGATAGCTGGCGGTAAAGGACAGGAAATCCGAGTACCAGTAATTGAATTCAATCACATACTCGGATTTGGAGAAGGAATCATATTCGTACTCGAAGCCGGCGAAAAATCTGTCGGTGATCATCACTTCCCGGTCGAGGGTGATGCGGCCGTTGCCGCGGTCATCCGCCCAGAGCAGGCTGTTTATTTTGAAGGGCAACAGGTAGTAAAAGCCCGCCACGGCGCGAGTGCGGTCCGGTGCCAGCCCGCTATCGGTATTTACCCCGACAAAACCGGAGAAGAAACGGTTGTGGTAGCGATAGTAGCCTAGTGTTGCCTGATAATCGTCGTTCCAATCGCTCTCCCAGGTGAGGGCCAGGTCGTTGCGATTGTTGCGCGTTAGAACTGTGCCGGTATTCATATTGGTTTGCAGGCTGATATCGGCCCAGGCATACCATAGGTCCTGCAGTGCCTTGTAGCGGATTGCCTGAATCTCCGGCGACACCTGGGTTCCCTCGTAATGCACGATGCGCGCCATCCCGGATTCCAGGTGATAGAGTATGTGGCAGTGGAAAAACCAGTCTTTCTCTTCATTGGCGGCGAATTCGATCATGGTGGTACTCATGGGTGCCACGTCCACCGTGTGTTTTAGCGGTGAATAATCCCCCTGGCCGTTGACCACCCGGAAAAAATGCCCGTGCAGGTGCATAGGGTGCCGCATCATGGTTTTGTTGATCATTACAAAGCGGACATTTTCCCCCTTTCTGATGCGGATATAGGCATCCTGGTTGAGGGTCTTGCCGTTCATGGACCAGACATAGCGTTTCATGTCGCCGGTCAGGGTCAGCTTTACCACGCGGGTGGGGGCATGCGCGGGCAGGGCGGTGGAGACGGGCGAGCGCAGCTGCTGGTAGGGGGCCGGTGGGCGCTGTTCCACATTGCCGCCGGTGAATACCGGACCCTCTATGGTGGTGATGGTGTCGGCATCCGGCATGTGCATCCCCTGCGGGTGCCTGCGCCGCATTTTGATGCCTTTGATCATCTGATCACTCATTCTGGCGGCGTACCTGTAGATATTGGGCCTTTCGATATCCGGTGCAGGGACTTTGGTGCCGTGCCCTATCCAGCTGGAGGTGTGGTTGGAGCCATCGAAGTTGGTGGCGCGAAATTCCAGACTCCTGCCGTGGGGCACCGTGACCAGTATGTCGTAGGTCTCCGCCACGGCAATCAAAAGGCGATCCAGTTTGACCGGCTCCAGGTCCTGGCCATCTGCGGCGATCACTTCCATCGGGCCGCCGGCGTAATTCAGGTAGAAATAGGAGGAGGCGCTGCCGTTGATAACCCTCAAGCGCACTTTGCGGCCCGCCGGTTGATCCAGGTACCACTCTGTTGCGCCATTGGTGATGACCGCATCGTAGGCGATATCGGAGACCTCGGCGTTTATCAGGGAATAAAGGTTGCGCCTGAAGACGCTGCCCATGGTGCCGGCCTCTATGGCTCCTGTCAGGGTCTGTGCATTTCCGGTGCGGATGGCAAAGCCTTCGTTGCCGCGCTTGAGTTTTCTCATGGTTTCTTCGGGGCGTTCATCATTCCAGTCGGACAGCATGATGATTTGATCCGCGGGTGCGTCCGGGGACGGCTGCCTGGGGTGGATAATGATGGGGCCGCTGAGGCCATACTGCTCCTGTAAACCAAAATGCGAGTGATACCAGTAGGTGCCGGCCTGCCGGATGGGAAACTCGTAGGTGAAGGAGTGGCCGGGCATTATGGGGGCATTGTTGACGTAGGGCACACCGTCCATATTGTTGGGCACCAGTAGGCCGTGCCAGTGGATGGTGATGGGCTTGGGCATGCGATTGACCACATGCATGACCGCGTAATCGCCTTCGACAAACTCCAGTGTCGGCCCCGGTAGCTGGCCGTTGATGGTGATGGCCTGCACTGGGTTTCCGGTGATGTTTCTGAGCTGACGATCCACCACCAGAGTGTATTCCACACGCTCTGCTACTACCTGTGGTGACGCTAATATCGACAAAAACCAAATTATCGCCAGCGGCAGAGCTTTCATATCCCGCAATCAGTTGGTAACTACATACTTTTTATAGACTATCGGGACTGCCGGCCCGGTTGCTGGGTCAGTGGGGCGCAAATCAAGCATGTAACTGCTTGATTTGTCGTGGAGGGTTTGCGGACATGCGCCGCAAACCCGGGTTGAGGAAAGCCAGGGAGGGCTTTTTCAACAACCTGCTAGCAGTGGTTAAGCTGAGGCGGTGGCACTGGATCTTATTCTTTCGGAAGTCTCCGCTTGCGTTTGCCGCGCGCGACCTCGGTGGCCAGGGCGTCCAGCTTGGGCTCCCAATGGCTGCGGAAGCGGTCGAGCCACTGGTCTATCTGCCGCAATGGCCCCGTCTCCACGGCATAGATGCGCTTGGCGCCTTCAGGCCGCACACTGGCAAACCCGTTTTCCCGCAATACGCGCAAATGCTGCGAAACCGCCGCTTGTGTGATGCCGAACTCGGCGTGGATGACTTCAACGACTTGGCCGGATGAATGTGTATTTTCGGCCAGAAGCTCCATAATTCTGCGCCGAACCGGGTCGCCGAGAATGTCGAGGGCGTGCATATGTGGTCTAGTCCTGTTGCGAGGTTTCGCCGGTGTAGAAGCCCGCAGTCCGCTTTGATGCAGCCTCTGCCTGGGCCGGGTCTTCGCCGCGTGCAATATCCGCCTCGCCCCAGGCCGACGCACTGCGTTGCATGAACGCCTTGCCTTCGGGGGACTGCGCAAACACTTCCTCGTCGATTTTGGGTGTTTTGGGGTCGGTCAGGTGCAGAGCGAGGCCGGCGAGGCCGAGTTCCCAGCCAATGCCGGTTGCCCCGGGTCCATACTGATCCCAGAACGGATCGACAATGGCTGTATGGGTCAGGGTCAGGCGGGTCCGGTTGTCGCTTTCGGTCGCCAATTGGACCTGGACCCAACTGACATTTCCCTGCCATATCCAGGTCACCGAGAGATACTCAGGCGGTTCACATTCGGTGATCTCGCCCCCGGCATTGCCTTTGAACTGGTACCGGCCGCCTAACCGCAGATCGCCCTCAATGGGCAGGAGCCAGCGGGGAATGCGTTCCGCCGACGTCAATGCATCCCAAAGATCGTCGATATCGGTGTCATAACTGCGCGAAAGTGTAACCGCGCGCGCAGGCTTTCCTTCTTTCTGCAGATCGGAGACCGAGCGCTCAACGCACCCGAGATGATGCTCGATATCAAAGTTCATGCCTGCCCCCATAACTCTATACGAATATAAGCACAAACTTATATCAAGGTGCAAAGGAGTTCAAGTCAAGGCCTCCGTGGATTTGATCGAACGAGAATGCCCTATGGTCAGGCCACAGAGGCCGCCCACTGCGTTGCAGTCGATTGAAAGGCAGGCAGCATTCCTGCGCGACTCCGTCGAAATCATGAAACGTGTGGAGATTCCCGCGCCCACAATAGCCGCTGAAAAACAGCAGGTCTGAAATGGGAAGGCGGGTCCGCGGAATGGCCCACCCGAGAGGATTCGAACCTCTGACCTCTGCCTCCGGAGGGCAGCGCTCTATCCAGCTGAGCTACGGGTGGGTAAGATTGAAAGCTGCGGGGCCGCTGCCCCTTTTACCACCGGTCGGGAGACTCTGGCGGAGACAGTCGCTCCCTTAACCTAACAGCGCTGCACCGCCTCTGGCGAGCGCGCCGGCGGATTATACAGAAGGGCCCGAGTGCGGCAAAGCAGAGATTTGGTATTTACCCGGCTGGCGCCTTTCGCAGCGGGTCGCGCAAAGACTATAATGCGCCACCATCAATGGGGCGACTTTGAGGCGATCAGGCTGATCGCCGCCTGTGTAATAGCGGGCCGGCCGCCGGAACCATTGGTGCTTCAAGGGCTAGCGCCAGCCGGCCACGGCAGTTCCCGTGCCGCTGGTATCAACAGTAGTCGTATAAGTATGCGGCCCATTTGGAAGGTGTTGCTAGCGGAGGTCCAGAGGCGGCGCCGGCAGTTGTTAGGAGGATTCGGAATGAAAGCGGTTTTGAGTTTTGTAGTGGCGCTGGCCGTCGGTTCTGCCGCAGCCACAGCGCAGTCGGTGGATGAACAGATCGCCGAGCGTATCGCGCCGGTGGGCGAGACCTGTATGCAGGGCGACGAGTGCGCCGCGGCGGCACCGGCCGCGGCTGCCACTGCCGGTGGCGGTAGCCGCAGTGGTCAGGAGATATACGACAGCGCCTGCCACACCTGCCATGCGGCGGGCGTCGCGGGGGCGCCGAAGTTTGGCGACGCCGCATCCTGGCAGAAGCATATCGACAAGGGCCTGGAAACCCTGTACACCAATGCCATCAACGGCATCGGGGCTATGCCGGCCAAGGGCCTGTGCATGGATTGCAGCGACGAAGAGATTAAGGTCGCCGTGGACTATATGGTAAATAACAGCCAGTGAGCCAGGGGTCCAGCGACCCAATCGGTGCCTGATACTGTTTGCAAAGCCGCTCCTGGAGCGGCTTTTTGCTTTTTAGGACGGGGGTCTACTGCTGCGCCCGCCGTCGGTTTTCACTCCCTGGTTCTCCAGGGGGTAACCTGTACTGATGGGCTTTCCTACCGATCAGTCAAACATGCTGAGTAGGGACCCCAGGGTTTCCTCCCCCTTGGCCTGGTTCTGCTCCGGGGTGGTCTTGCCGAATCCCTCCAATACCACATCCTCCTCCGGCAGTTCATCCAGAAAGCGGCTGGGCGTGGTGTCCTGGGTCTCCCCGAACTGTTTGCGCCGGCCGGCCAGGGTCATGGTGAGGGTGCGCTGGGCGCGGGTGATACCCACATAGGCGAGGCGGCGCTCTTCTTCAATATTGTCGTCATCGATGCTGTTGCGATGGGGCAGCAGGTTTTCCTCCATGCCGATCATAAACACATGGGGGAATTCGAGACCCTTGGCGGCATGCAGGGTCATCAGGCTGACTTTGTCGATGGCCTCCTCTTCCTCCTGGCGGTCGAGCATATCCCGCAGGATCAGTTTGGCGATGGCCTGCTCCAGGCGCAGATCCTGCTCCAGCTCGTCGTCGGAACCCTGCATGGTCTTGTTGAGGCTTTCCAGCAGCCAGTAGACATTCTCCATACGCTTTTCCACCACCTTCTCGCTGCTGGCGTTCTGGGCCAGCCAGCCCGGGTAGTCGATATCGTCCAGCATCTCCCGCAGGGCACTGTCGGCGCTGGACTCGCGGCAGTTGCGTTGTACACTCTGGAGCCAATGGGCGAAGCGGTTGAGGCGCTCATAGCATTGCTCGTTGATATGCTCTTTGAAGCCCACCTCGGAGCAGGCGGCGAACATGGAGATTTCCCGGCCCTTGGCGTAGTGCCCCAGGGCTTCCAGGGTGCTGGTGCCTATCTGGCGGCGAGGGGTGTTGATAATACGCAGGAAGGCATTGTCATCGTCGGGATTGACCAGCAGGCGCAGATAGGCCATGACATCCTTGATCTCGGCGCGGGCGAAAAATGAGGTACCGCCGGACATCTGGTAGGGGATCTGGTGTTCCTGCAGCTTCAATTCCACCAGGCGCGCCTGGTGATTGCCTCGGTAGAGCACGGCGAAATCCATGAATTTGCAGCCGCGGCGGCTCTTTTGCAGGTAGATCTCGTTGGCGATACGTTCCGCCTCCTCGTTTTCGTTGGCCACTTTGAGGATGCGGATCTCCTCCCCCAGGCCGCGATCGGACCACAATGCCTTGTCGAACTCGTGGGGGTTGTGGGCGATCAGGTGGTTGGCCACCTTGAGGATACGGCTGGTGGAGCGGTAGTTTTGCTCCAGCTTGATCAGGCGCAGGTTGGGGAAATCGGTCTTGAGGCCGCTCATATTCTCCGGTCGCGCGCCGCGCCAGGCGTAGATGGACTGGTCGTCGTCCCCTACCACTGTGAGACCGCCACGGCCCCCCACCAGGAGTTTTACCAGCAGGTACTGGGAATTGTTGGTGTCCTGGTATTCGTCTACCAGCAGATAGCGAATCTTCTTGCGCCAGCGTTGCAGCAGTTCCGGGTCGCTTTCGAACAGCTGCACCGGCAGCAGAATCAGATCGTCAAAGTCCACCGCATTGTAGGCCTTGAGAGCCTCGCAGTAGCGGTGGTAGGCGATGGCGATACTCTGCTCACCGGGGCTCTGGGCCTGCTCCAGGGCGAGACGCGGGGTGAGCAGGTCGTTCTTCCAGTTGGAGATCTGGTGCTGCACCCGGTCCAGCAGATCTGTGTCCAACTCGCCGTCCCGCAGCATCAATTCCTTGATCAGGGCGCGGGCATCCTCGGCATCGAAAATAGAGAAGCCGGGCTTGAAGCCGGCGGCGCGGTGCTCTTTGCGGAGGATATTCAGCCCCAGATTGTGAAAGGTGGACACGGTCAGTCCGTGGCTCGCCCTCGAACGCTTGCCGCCCGGTCCCGCCAGCAGCCTGCCAACCCGCTCCTTCATCTCCCGCGCGGCCTTGTTGGTGAAGGTGAGGGCGGCGATATTGCGCGCGGCGTAGCCGCACTGCTCAATCAGGTAGGCAATCTTGCGGGTGATCACGCTGGTCTTGCCGGAGCCTGCGCCGGCCAGTACCAGACAGGGGCCGTCCACATATTTCACCGCCTCAGACTGGCGGGGGTTGAGCTGGGTCATGTTCGGGACTGCATCTTCGCATGGCGGGAAAGCGGGGGATTCTATCAGCCTTGGCTCGGATACTCCCAGCACCGGTGGGAAGCCATGGCCAGGCGTATACTTTGCGCTTAGGATTGGCTATAACTGCGCATCTTTTCCGGTTATCCCCATGCAGCAACCCATCACCGGTTATCATCTGGACCAGGAGCACCACTGGGTGGCCGAACTGGCCTGCGGCCACTTCCAGCATGTGCGCCACGATCCGCCCTGGACCTGCCGGACCTGGGTCATCACCGAGGCGGGTCGAAAGTCCATGCTGGGCCATCGGCTCAGTTGCGGCAAGTGCGATGAGGGTGCGCCGCCGGACAGACTCGAAAAGGCTGTACAACCATGACAAAACTCTGGGTCGATGCCGATGCCTGCCCGGTGGCTATCAAGGAAATCCTGTTCCGCGCCGCCGAGCGCACCGCCACTGAACTGACGCTGGTCGCCAACCAGGCGGTGCGGGTGCCCCGGTCCCGCTATATCCGCTCGCTGCAGGTAACCGCGGGTTTCGATGTGGCCGATAACGAAATCGTGCAGCGCTGCGACCCGGGGGACCTGGTGATTACCAGCGATATCCCCCTGGCGGCGGAAGTGATCGACAAGGGGGCCGAGGCCCTGAATCCCCGCGGTGAGCGCTACACCAAGGCCAATATCCGCGCGCGCCTGAATATGCGCGACTTTATGGATACACTGCGTTCCAGCGGTGTGCATACCGGTGGCCCGCCGGCACTCAGCCAGGCGGACCGCAAGGCCTTTGCCGATCAGCTGGACAGGTGGCTGGCAAAGCGCTGCCAACGGACCTGAGGGACAGGCGGTGGCGGGCATCAAGCTGGAGCCGATGGGGGAAGGGCAGATCACAACCCTGATGTCCTGGCTGCCGAACCGGCAGCAGTGCCTGCAGTGGGGCGGTCCGAATTTTCGCTACCCTTTCGACAGGGCGTCTTTTTTAGAGGATTGTTACTGGCGGGAGTTGCAGGGTTATGTGATAAACAATTCCGGGGATGAAATGCTGGCTTTCGGGCAGTATTACGAGCGTCGGGGTCGCTGCCATCTGGGGCGCCTGATAGTCGCCCCGAATCACCGCGGAGCCGGGCTGGGAAAAATTCTGATAACCCTGCTCGCGCAAACCGGCAGCCGGGCCCTGAATACCACGGAGTGCTCTCTGTTTGTGCTGCGCGCCAATTTGCCTGCGAGGGGGCTCTACGAAAAACTGGGCTTTGTGGAAACCGCCTGTCGCGAACAGAGCGAGCGGCCCCATCTGTGTGATTTTATGGTGGCTCCGGTTGAAGCTTTATGCAATAACGAAAAACTGTTAACCGGGCAACGCTACAAGTTGGTGGGTTAATACCGTGCAAGGATGTACCACTGTCGGATGAAGGCCGTCGCGAATTCTCGAAAAGCCAGCGATTCCGCGTAATTGGGCAGATTTTTAAAGACGTCAATCCATTGGATGAGTGGCTATCCACTGGATTGCCAGGTTAATAGTATCCAATGACTGCTTTAATAGAACCAATCACCGAACGCCTGCAGTTGCGCCAGTGGCGCGCGGAGGACAAGCCCGCTTTCGCTGCGATGAATGCGGATCCCCGGGTAATGGAGTTTTTCCCCGCACCTCTTACACGAAAAGAAAGCGATGCAAGTGTCGACCGCGGCCGCAGCCATATTGAAAAGTATGGCTGGGGCTTCTGGGCACTAGAGCTTAGAGAGATCGGCGAATTTCTCGGCTTTGTGGGTATTAAAAATGTAAGCGATGCGCTGCCGTTCGCCCCGGCCGTAGAGATTGGCTGGCGACTTGCCCACCCCTATTGGGGAAAGGGTTACGCCGTGGAAGCCGCACGGGCCTCTCTGGAGGTGGCTTTTGCGGTGTTGCAGCTTCGTGAGGTGGTGTCCTTCACGGCGCTGCAAAATATCCGCTCCATGCGGGTAATGGAGCGGCTTGGTATGCAGCGCGATCCCCAAGTGTTCGAACATCCGCAGGTGCCGGGTGAAAGCCCTTTACTGCGTCATTGTTTGTACCGGCTGTGTGCAGATCAATGGCACAGGGTTAACCCTGCATAATAATCTGGCCGCTGTATCGGGTTGTGCCGCGGTGGAAATTGGAAAATCAAAACGAGACATTTCAATGCCTATTAAATTTCTCCCTGGTATAGCCCTGCTTGGAACAATTTCCGGACTGGCTGGCGCGGAAGAGCCGAGCCCCTTGCCACAGTTGGAAGCCTACCAGGTGCCCGAGTCCTGGCTGCAGCCGGTGCCGCCGCTAAAGATAGGGGACAATACCTGGCAGATTGGTACGGAAGCTATTACGTCTCTGTTGCTCAAAGACCCTGCGGGGGCCATCCTGATCGACGGGGGCATGGTGCAGACCGCGGATCACCTGCTCGGGAATCTCAAAGCGTTGGGATTACAGCCTTCAGACCTGAAACTAATTCTGCACAGCCATGCCCATGCGGACCACGTCGGCTCGCTCGCGGCTTTACAGCGCGCGACCGGCGCCCAGGTGGTGACAAATGCGGAGTCCGCGATCTTGCTGGCCAGCGGCGGTGCCGATGATATTCACTTCGGCGACAGCTTGTTGTATCCCCCCGTACAGGCGGACCGCATCCTACACCATGGGGAACTGGTGACGCTGGGAAAACTCAGGCTGCAGGTACACTTCATTCCCGGCCACACGCCCGGGAGCATGGCCTGGACCTGGCAGGATAAGGTGGATGGCAAAACCACGAATATCGCTTATGTGGACAGCCTCAGCGCTCCGGATTACCAATTGGTTGATAATCCCCGCTATCCGGATATTGTGCAGGATTACGGCCTGAGCTTTGAGCGGGTGGGCCAGCTGCCCTGCGATCTGCTGATCACCCCCCATGCCGGCGCGAGCGGTTGGCACTATAGGGCCCGGGCGGTGCAGGAAAAGCCTACCGACTGTCGCGCCTATGCGGATCGGGCGCAGAAAAAACTTGAACGGCAAATCTCTGCGCAAAAGGTAACGCAAAGTGCTAGGGGGCACGCCGGGCCCTGAACTGGCGGGCGGGGGTAATAGAATTCCGGGAGAGGGGATGCGGTCCTGCTAATCTGATAATCCAGCGGCATTATTCTGTGATTAGCAGCCTGTTGCCAACTTCCGATTAGTACCTTCGACAATCACCTGCCAATCATCGTCACTCTGTTGATGCAATTGTATGTCTGTTCCCAATATGTCCCGGATCACCTGGATATTGGTGAGTAGGTGCTGGCTGGGCTTCAGAGTTCGAAAACAGCCACCGGAGCCCAGGGCCATCGGCAGTAACAGCTGGTCAGCGAGGTGCTCACCCACCGGAACCCCCGCATGGAGGTAGCGCTGCATCTGCCCGATGGCCCTTCGGGTCACATTTTCCGCGGTTACACCCAGTTCGGCCATGGCATCGAAGACTTCGCTCACCTGTTCCCAATGCAGCCTCAGGGAAAGAACATTGCCGGGGCCTACAGAGGGAACAGACTGCTGGTGCAGACGCTCCGGTGACCAGTCGCATTTCTTCCGCACCTGGGCGAGTTCCCGTTGGGCAATATGGCCGGGAATGTTGGCGCTGGTGGCGACGGCTGCAAAATCCACCAAGGCGCCGCGCTCACTCAAATCGAGTGAAGACAGCTGGGGCAGGGGCTGGATATGCGCACACATGGCACCGCCACCAGCTGGGTAGAAGCCATACTTGTGCAACTCCACGGTGACCTTGGCACCCATACGCGCCAGCAGCGGTAGATAGGCGCGGGCGATAAAATCGAAGCTGGGGGCTTTTTTATTGTGCGTGCCGCCTTCGATGTGAATCTCGCTCACACCATCGGCATAGAGCAACGGCAGCAGCACTGTCTGCAATACCAGGCTGGTGCTGCCGGCGGAACCCACCGCAAAATGGTATTTGCCCGACTCGACCTTGCCCGGCATAAAAACCACCTCGCGAGAGCCCAACTGCTCGCCGCTGACTTGGGCGTGACTGATGGCCTTGGCAGCCCTCAGGCAGGCCAGGTGCTGGCGCAATAGCCCGGGTTTTTGCCGGCCGGCACGAATGTTTTTTATCCTTACCGGCTCCCCCTGGCATAGGGACAGGGTCAGGGCGGTCCGCAGGACCTGCCCGCCACCCTCGCCCCGGGCGCCATCTATTTCAAACATGGGTCAATTCCCTTGTACAAATACACAAATTTCCGACATCCTGCGTAACTCATTTACCGGGACGCAGGTTAACCAGGTTGTTCAGCACACTATCGAGCCCGCCGTATACGGAAATCTTGTCGATACGCGCACTGACCCGCTCCAATGCCTCCAGTTCCTTCAAGCGCAAGAGCACCGGGTTGTTGTCCATCATCTTGGCTGTGTTGTGCAGGGCGCGCATAGCCTGGGTTTCCTCCCGGCGTTTGATAAGGTTGGCCTCCGATTCCTTTTGTGCCTCCACCACCTGATTCAGGATCAGCTTCATATCACCGGGCAGGATGATGTCCTTCACCCCAACACTGACAGCCTCGATACCGTATTGCGCCAGTTTGTCGCGGATACCCGTAGCGATGGCAATGTTCAGATGATCCTTGTCCGCAAGTAAGCTGTCCAGGGTCTGAGTGCCGACCGTTTCGCGTAAATGCAACTGTAACTCCCGATAGATAAACGCCTTGCTGTCATTGAGCTTTAAAGACACCGTTTGCGGATCGGTGATTCTATAGGTTCCGGTCAAATTGATGCGCAGGCTGACCCGGTCCTTGGTCAGGATTTCCTGGCCATTTACCTCGATAGTGTGCAACCGCAGATCCAGTAATTTTACGGTCACTGATCGATTGTATTTCCAGTAGCCATAGCAGCCCGGCTGGAGCAGTTGTTCCAGCTTGCCGTTGACCGTGAGCAAACCAACATGTTCATCGGGCACTTCGCTATAGCTGATGGCGTAGGCGGCCGTGCGAATCTTGCCGATCGCTAAACCCCGGCCGAGCAGGCCGAGCAGTTTTTTGTCGATCGTGTAGTCCTGGGTAATATCCACTATGTCCACACGCACTGAGCCACCGCCTTTCCAAATAGCGCGGAAACTTCCGGGCGGCCAAATATCCACCAGGTGATTGTCCCGGTAAAAAAGCCCGACTTGATGGTCGGACAGCTCGTAGGAGTGCAGGTGATCAGCAAAGAGATCCCCATAGGTTTTTACCAGAAATTTTGCCTTGGCTTCATCGAAGGCACCTTGGGTGATATCGTGGGTCAGCACCCGCACAGGACCGCCGAACAGTGGGATCCTGCTGCGCCCTGGGGGCAATACTTTTTCGAAGCGGTTGCGACGAAAGACCAGTGCCCGCTCGTGATCCGCCACATCGACGGTTTTCCAGAGTTTGAATAAAGACTTCATAGCAGAGTTCTTTTTTATTAATTCTATGTTCGGGTGGGGCTCGGCCGGCCACAGTGTGGCCTATCGTTTGTACAGGATGGAACCTGGAAACAGCGGTTTTAGAGGGGCTCCCGCTCGACTCGTCCTGAGTCCGGGAGTTGCTATCCCTGGCCCCAAGAGCACCCTCTTAAAACGTATTTCCAGGTCGCATCGTGCAAACCCACGAAAGGCGACACTGTAGCCAGCGGGCCGCTTCATATGGGCCACCAACCTGTGAAGGTTGGATTTCCAATATTTAAAACGGCATCCGGGCCCCGGTTAGATTTCAACAAGATATTTCAGCTTGTGGGGATTCGAACCCCAGGCTCTCGCCTTTACCAGGGAGTCGTTTTTGAGACGACGGTACTTTGGCAGGAATTGAACCTGCGACAGATCGATCCAAGTCGATTGCTCTACCCAACTGAGCTACAAAGTTGATGTTTGAGGACTTATCCCGTCGGTACACCCGCTGTCAGTGACAGTGGTGCCGGGCCGGCATACAGAGCCGGTTCCGCTGACTGAACAAGACCGCCCAAACGCTGTTGTGGGAGCGGTAACCCTAGCAGGCTGTTGAAATTCGAAGAATTTCGACGCCTGCTACCGGAATATGGATGTTCCGGCAAAATCGGCGACGCCTAAGTCGTTGATTTTGGGAGAAAAGTGAAAATCACATTTTTCGCTTTTCGTGTTTTGAAACAGGCAGGATGCCTTTTTCAACAACCTGCTAGTGACTGCCCGCTCCCCTATTCCTGCTGTCTACGCCCCTGTGTCAACAGGTGGGGGCATATTAACCCTTGACGCAAACCACCTGCTTTAGGGTGTAAACGATTTCCACCAGGTCCCTCTGTGCCGCCATAACTTTCTCGATGGGCTTGTAGGCTGAAGGGGTCTCGTCGATCACGCCGGCGTCCTTGCGGCATTCCACATCGGCGGTGGCGGCGAGGTGTTCTTCCAGTGACACCAGTTTTTTTGCCTTGGTGCGGGACATGACCCGCCCTGCACCGTGACTACAGCTACAAAAGCTCTCTTCGTTGCCCAGCCCGCGCACAATAAAAGATCTTGCGCCCATGCTACCGGGAATAATGCCCATTTCACCGGCGCGCGCCCGCACCGCGCCCTTGCGGGTCACCAGTACGTCTTTGCCGTAGTGGTGCTCGCGGGACACATAGTTGTGGTGGCAATTCACCGCTTCCTGTCGCGCGTCGAACTGCATACCCAATGCCTGGGTCACGGCGCCGATCACCCGTGCCATCATTACTTCGCGGTTGATGCGGGCGAAGTTTTGCGCCCACTCCACAGCCTGCACATACTCGTCGAAGTGCTCTGTGCCCTCGGGGAAATACGCCAGGTCTCTGTCCGGCAGCTGAATATGCCAGCGCTCCATATCCCGCTTGGCCTGTTCGATAAAGTAGGTGCCGATACGGTTGCCCACGCCACGGGAACCGCTGTGCAACATCAGCCATACACTGCCGTGCTCATCCAGGCACATCTCGATAAAGTGATTGCCGGTGCCGAGCGTGCCCAGATGGTTGATGTTGTTGGTATTTTTCAACACCGGATGCCGCTCCTTCAGCGCTTCAAACCGGGCCGCCAGGGGTGCCCAGCCAGCCGACACATCTTCCGGCACATCGGCCCAGGCGCCCTTGTCCCGCCCTCTTTTTCCCCGCAGGCCCGCGCTGCGGCCGTGGGGCACGGCGCGCTCAATCGCACTGCGCACCCCGGCCAGGTTGTCCGGCAGCTGTGCCGCGCTGAGACTGGTGCGGACCGCCATCATGCCGCAGCCGATATCCACGCCCACCGCGGCGGGGATCACCGCACCCAGGGTCGGTACCACGCTGCCGATAGTGGCGCCCTTGCCCAGATGCACGTCAGGCATGGCCGCCACCCATTTGTGAATAAACGGCATGCGTGAGATGTTGCACAGCTGCGCCTTCGCCTCCTCCTCGAAGGGCACACCCAGAGTCCAGGACTTAATGGGTACCCCACCCGCCTGCATGACTTCATACGACATGGGCGTCATGGTGTCTCTCCTTTTGATAATGCTCTGCTTGTTCATAGGCTTGGTTTGTCACTGATATAGCGAAAAGGATGCCAACCTGCGCAGTTATTTTCTGATTGACCATAACTATATGTTTTTTATGGATATTTTTTTCATAAGAAATTACGCAGAGCAATTTATAGACAGGTGATAAGTCCTATGAATATATCTTTTTTGATAGATGTCTTATATTCTGGATAGCATGAAAACAATAGCTATCAGCATTCTTGGTACCAGTAAGGACCGGCGCGGTAAGGGCGACAAGCGCTGGGACAAGTGGCGACCCAATATTTCCATGTGCCAGCACGATGACCTGTTGATCGATCGGCTGGAACTTCTGTTCGACAACCACGCTCAGGGCCTGGCAAATCAGGTTACCGAAGATATAGCGCGGGTCTCCCCGGAAACAGAGGTGGTCCACCACCGGGTGAACTTCCGCGACCCCTGGGATTTTGAAAGCGTCTATAGCAACTTACTGGATTTCGCCCGCGCCTATACCTTCGAGCCCGAATACGAGCAGTACCTGGTGCATATCACCACTGGCACCCATGTGACTCAAATCTGCCTGTACCTCCTCACGGAAGCCGGCTATTTTCCCGGGCGTTTGTTGCAGACTGCGCCGGCGCGCAATAACAGTAATCTGCCCGGGCAATACCAGGTGATCGACCTGGATTTATCCAAGTACGACCAGATCGCCTCCCGTTTCCAAAAGGAGCACCGGGAGGGCACCAGCTATCTGAAAGGTGGAATCGAGACCAAGAACCCGGCTTTTAACCGCATGATCGAACAGGTGGAGCAAGTGTCCATCCGTTCCGATGCGCCCATCCTGATCACCGGCCCCACCGGAGCGGGCAAGTCCCAGCTGGCGCGGCGAATCTTTGAGCTGCGCAAACAGCGCGGGCAGCTGGAGGGCGGTCTGGTGGCGGTTAACTGCGCTACGCTGCGGGGTGAAAATGCCATGTCGGCCCTGTTTGGCCATCGCAAGGGTGCCTTTACCGGCGCCACCACCCAGCGCCCCGGTTTGCTGATGGAAGCCGATAAAGGCTTACTGTTTCTCGATGAGATCGGCGAACTGGGGTTGGATGAGCAGGCGATGTTACTCCGTGCACTGGAGCACAAGTGCTTTATGCCTTTTGGCGCAGACCGGGAAGTGACAAGTAACTTTCAGCTTATTGCCGGCACCAACCGGGACCTGGCCCAGCTCAGTTGCGAGGGGAAATTCCGTGCGGACCTGTTGGCACGTATCGACTTATGGACCTACCGGTTACCCTCCCTGCGCGAACGTATCGAAGACCTGGAGCCCAATATCGAGTTTGAGTTGGAGACCTTCGCAAGAAAATCCGGTTATGTTGTGTCCTTCAGCAAGGAGGCGCGGGCAGCTTACCTGCGCTTTGGTTGCTCGCCGGAAGCCACCTGGCCCGCCAATTTTCGCGATCTCAATGCCAGTATTGTCCGTATGGGCACCCTGGCTGACGGCGGTCGCATCACTACCGCCGTAGTGGAGGAGGAGATTCAGCGGCTGCGGCACAAGTGGCGGAGGCGCGATCAGTCCCCGGCGGATTTGCGGCAATGCATCGAGAGTTTGCTCGGTCCCGGGCGCTGCGAGACTATGGATTACTATGACCAGATCAAGCTCGCCGGTGTTATCCAGGTATGCCAGGCGTCCAACTCCATGGCGGAGGCCGGAAGAAAACTCTTCGGGGTGAGCCGGACTGCGAAGAAATCCAGTAACGACTCCCACCGGGTGCGTCAGTTATTGGAGAAATACGGGCTCAGGTTTGAACAGCTGTCAAAAGACAAAAACTGATAGCTGCGCGGGTCTGCGTCGACGTTCGCCCGGCGGTGGTACGTATTTGCAGCAGGTGAACCCGCCAACTTATTTAGCAGGGCAATATTGGGGAAGTTCTGGAATAACCAACTATGGTAGCGCTGGCGATTTTTATCCGCTATAGTTGCAGCGATTTTTTGGAGGAAGTTAGTGAGAAATTTACGTACGCATATAAATTCAGGTGTTGACACCGCCCCGGCCGGGCAGCGGTGGCACCTGATATGTGTGGAGATAAATCCGCGTTAACTGCCTTCTGCATTTCAGAAGGCTGCGAGCCTTCTGGAGTTGGTACTAAAAACCCCCGCAGGTTCGCCTCCGGGGGTTTTTGTTTGTTGAGGTCCGATAGCTCATCTGGTAAGAGCGCCTGCCTCATAAGGGGGGGGAAGCAGTTCGAGTCTGCTGCGGACCACCAATTTTTTAAGGATACTATGCCTACGAAAGTGCTTGAAACGGGACAAACCTGAGCGCATGAATCAGCGCCGCAACTGGCCCCGAGCCCAATTTTTCGAGATACCGGATACGGTGGGATAGCACTCGGGTTGCAAATAGTTAACCTGTTGAAAAATAAGAATTTTTTATAGAAGAAAGTGTTGTCAGATAAATTTTTGTGGTAACTTAAAAAGCAATTGACAGCAAGTGGTTGACTTGTTGGAGTAAAGTTAAAGTCGATATCGGCAGCGCGAGTTTTTAAGGTGACAGCAGTGTTTAACAGATATCAGCAATTATGCGGTAAGACCCGGGGCCTGGGGCTAAACTCCTGTACCTGTTTGCTGCCCAATCGTTTTATACATTGGCCATTTAATCCTGGGAAAGGGATCAGGATTCAGAATGGTTTTCACATAGAAGTGTAGCTTGGCCTGTCCGGTCGGCTATACGCCAACCGGATAAGATCGCAAAAAACGATTGAACCCGGTTGGCTCCCCGCCATCCGGGTTTTTTGTTGGCGGGCTAAAAGTGCGCTGGCACTGACACCCAGCTGTTTTTTTACAATTTGGTCGCTTTTTTAGTATGGGGCAGTGGCCTGTTATGCCCGGTTCGCGTAGAGGCTTTTCGCATCTACCCGTCGAGCAGGATACCGCGGGTTCGAATCCCGCACCGGGCACTATTTTAGAGTGCAGCGTAGGAGGTTGGCCGATCGGCGCTAGGCACCGGACTTTTAATCCGGCACAGGCGGGTTCGATTCCCGTGCCTCCTACAGTGTGATTTAAATTACGTCGGTAGCTCAATTGGCAGGGCAGCGGTTTCCAAAACCGCAGGTTGCAGGTTTGAGGCCTGCCCGACGTGTCAATTTTGGCGAGTAGCAGAGTGGTAATGCGCCCGGCTGTTAACCGGGAGATCGGCGGTTCGATCCCGTCCTCGCCAGCCAGTTTTGTGGTGACCTTGGCCGAATGGTTAGGCGCGGGATTGTGGCTCCCGTATACATCGGTTCAATTCCGGTAGGTCACCCCATATTTTCTTTTGATCTCGTGGCCAAACGGCAAGGCACCAGCGTGCGAAGCTGGGGATTTCAGGTTCAAGTCCTGCCGGGAGTACCAAGCAAAAATTGCATTAAGAATAATTGACAGGACCAAGGTGATGGAACAAGTACTCTACCTCGACGCCGCTGGAATGCCACAGTCGTGGATGCGGCTCGAAGAGGCTGCCCGCCTGTACGCCAAGGATCAGGTTTTGTGGGAACTGGGCACTCTCACTTCCGTACTGCGCGGTGGTACTCGCCGCTGTGGCGCCCGTTCGGAGTTGGCCGTTGCGTCAGTGATTGCCGGTCGCGGAATTCAAGGCCGCGGTTTCCGCAAAACACCGACACTCACCAACGCCAACCTCTTCGCAAGGGATCAGTATTTGTGCCTCTATTGTGGTGAAAAATTCCCAGCCAGGGCATTGACCCGCGATCATATCATCCCCACTTCGCGCGGGGGTGCGAACAGCTGGGAAAATACATGTGCAGCGTGCCGTCGGTGCAACAATGTAAAGGGTGCGCGAACACCGGAAGAAGCAAAGATGGAATTGCTGGCATTGCCCTTTACACCCAACAGGTTTGAGGCATTACTGTTGGAGGGTCGGAATATCATTGTGGACCAGATGGAGTATTTGCGTGCCGGTCTCAGTGACAATCGCAACTGGCTGGCCAGCTGACCCTTCCATCGCACTATGAAGTGTTGTCACAACAGGGCCCAAACAGCTGTGGCTACCTAGCAGGTTGTTTGGGCCCTGTCCAGATTCCGGTAGGCCAGTGCCTCTGCAATCTGCTCGGTGCCGATATTTTTCATATTGATGAGATCCGCCAGGGTGCGGGCGACTTTAAGCACCCGGTGGTAGCTGCGGGCAGACAGTCCCAGTTGCTCCAGCGAACGGCTTAGCAATGCCCGCTCTCTGGGCCCCAGTGGGCAGTACTTATCCAGTTCGGCGCCGGCCAGTTGGGCGTTGATTTTCCCCTGCCGTTCCAGTTGCCGTGTCCTTGCCCGCGCGACCCGCTCCCCTACGCTTGCGGAGGGCTCACCGGGTGGCGCCTGCTGCAATTCACTGGCGGGTAAGCTGGTGACTTCGGCATGCATGTCGATGCGGTCCAACAAGGGGCCTGAAAGCTTGCCGCGATAGCGCTGTATCTGATCCGGTGTGCAGCGGCAGCGGACTTCGCCCAAATATCCGCAGGGGCAGGGGTTCATGGCCGCCACCAGTTGGAAATCTGCGGGGAAGGTGACCTGGGCCCGCGCCCGGGAAATCCGTACTTCGCCACTCTCCAGCGGTTCCCGCAGTATCTCCAATGCGTGACGGGGAAACTCCGGTAATTCGTCCAGAAATAATACGCCCCGGTGGGCCAGGGAAATTTCTCCAGGTCGCGGGTCGCTGCCGCCACCAACCAGGGCGGCGGGTGAGGCACTGTGATGGGGCGCGCGAAAGGGCCGCTGGCGGAGCTCCGCCAGTCCCGCACTGGAATAGACCGCCGCGACTTCGGTCAGCTCGCGGCGGCGCAGGGGCGGCAGTATGCCCGGAAGACGGCTGGCGAGCATGGTTTTGCCGGTACCCGGCGGACCGAAAAACAACAGGTTGTGACCGCCCGCGGCGGCCACTTCAAGGGCGCGCCGGGCGCGCAACTGGCCCCGGACCTCGGCCAGGTCAGCACATTGGGGTACAGCTTGAGTGTCGCGCGCCGCCGCAGCGGGGAGGGCTTCGCGCCCATGTAGCTGTGCGCAAACCTGCAACAGGGATTGGGCGGTACGGCATTCACCTTCAGCGAGGGCGGCTTCCGCACCGGATTCCTCTGGGACGATCAGGGTTCGCCCGGTTTGGGCGCACGCAATGGCAGCGGGCAGTGCGCCGGGCACGGTGCGCAGAATACCGGTCAGGGCGAGTTCACCGATAAATTCGCATTCCTGTAGCTGTTCGCCGGGCACCTGCCCGGAGGCCGCGAGAATTCCGAGTGCTATGGCCAGGTCGTAGCGGCCACCCTCTTTGGGCAGGTCAGCCGGGGCCAGATTGACAATAATGCGGCGCTGGGGAAATTCGAACTGGCTGTTGACGATGGCGCTGCGCACCCGGTCGCGGCTCTCGCGTACTGCCGCTTCGGGCAGGCCGACGATATTAAAGGTGGGCAGGCCATTGGCGAGGTGGGTTTCCACGGTCACCAGTGGGGCGGAAACCCCGTGCTGTGCGCGGGCGTAGGTTATGGAGAGACTCAAAATGTCTTTCCCGAGTGTTGCCGGGCAGCGGCCCGTACCGGTTAGGTTTTGGGCGACGACTCCTGCCGCTGGTCGGCCAACGCCTGCTCAAGGGTTTTCAGCTCTTCTTCCATTCGCGTCAGCTTTTCCCGCGTTCGCTCCAGTATGGCCACCTGGGTGTCGAACTCCTGCTGTGATACCAGCGGCAATTTTCCCAGTGCCACGGAAAGTGCGTCGCGCAGGTCGCCGCTGACCACTGTGCCCTGCCGGCGCAATTCGTCGAGTAGTTGTTGCAATTTGTCTGTAGGCACTGGTGGATCCCGGGCAATAGAAACAGGGATGTCGCTGTGGGCGATGAGACGCTGTGATTGTAGCTCAGGGAGGCGGTGGCACAAAGAGATGCGGCCAGATTGGGGCGCGCCCGAGGCAATGCCGCACTCTATGGCCGCTCTGCAACGCGACTGCCTGAGGTGCCTGAACCCAGCGCTCCCCTTTTTGGGGCGGCAGTCGAATCCTTATCACGATTTTGGTGCGTTTGTCCCACCGTCACTTTTTCCCGTTGCCCCTCCTGTTGCCAAATCGAAATTCAACTTATTGATTTTCATCAACTTTGCGGAATTGGCATCAAGTCTGCAACTACACCAGTGCAGGCGGCTTTCAGCGACCGGGCATTGCCGGTTCACACGGAAAGAGCTTTTGCTAGGGCCTGTTAAGGAACCTCTGAAAAACTGCTCCAGTCTGGCATAATTTACCCCATTTCCAACATACACAGATTCAATCATGAGCCAACTGACCTTCGCCGAAGCCGAATACACTATCAAGAAACGCAAAACACGGCGCG
>NZ_JBFLAB010000055.1:0-28866 GCF_040742695.1 Microbulbifer discodermiae
AATGAAGTAGAGCGTCTGTTTCGCCGCTTGAAAGGTTTCCGAAGAATATTTAGTCGATTTGATAAGTTGGATGTCGTTTTTAAGTTCTTCATCAACTTTTCATTGATCGCTGACCGGCTAATTAGTGTTAACAGGCCCTAGCAAAGAGACCAAATATTGATTAGCCCAATTCATCGGCGCAGGCCATATAATCAGGCCAGACAAGATCGCCCAACCGGAGGCTGGGCTGGACAGCCTACGCTCCGCTTCGGCTGCCCTTGCTGGCAACGTTATATGCTTGGAATAACTTGTTTATCGTCGTCAGAACAAAATCATCTAAAAGTCATACGGACGTCAGGTATTTTGAAGCCGGATTGGTTAAATTGACCGCTTGATCAATCGCATTTAAGCAAAGTGAAATGATTCGTTGGTTTCAAAATAAGGAATAAATAATGAAGCACGTTAGCTCTGCAACTGTTCTACTGTTTTCTGCTCTAGTGATGAGCGGCACCAGTTATGGCCAAGATGAAATTCCCATTCCAGATGGTCCTTATCTCGGTCAAACGCCACCAGGCTCAACGCCTGAGATTTTTGCACCCGGTATTGTTAATACGGAGGAATTTATTGAAATTCAGGGCATGTTCGGGGCGGACATGAATACCTTTTATTTCGTCAGGTCTGATGAAAAAGAAGTTTATTCCTTGAATGTCATTGAGTATAAAAATAATCAATGGAAGCATTCTATTGTCAAACATAATACGAGCCAGCCAAGTGTTTCTCCCGATGGCAAGACCATCTATTTAGCCAATAATTATATTGAGCGCACCAGCGACGGTTGGTCGGAGATAACAAAGCACGGTGCACCTTTCGAAGATATAGACATTATGCGGCTTTCGGCGTCTTCCAACGGCACTTATTATTTTGATACCTTTACCCCCGAATTAGATACCCCTATTCGCTATTCACGTTTGATAAACGGTAAATATGAACAGCCTAAGTCACTGGGCCCGCAGTTTGGCATCGGCAGATACAATGCCCACCCCTTCATTGCACCGGATGAAAGCTACATTATCTTTGATAGCGTTAGGGAAGGTGGATATGGCAGATCTGACCTCTACATCAGCTATCGAGCGAAGGATGGCTCATGGGGCCCTGCCATCAACATGGGCGACAAGATCAATACAGCTCACTCTGAAAAAAATCCAAGTGTGTCACCCGATGGAAAATTTCTCTTCTTTAGTTTGCGGACAAAACGCGGAAACGAAGATGCAAATATCTCCTGGGTGGATGCACAAATCATCGAGAAGCTCCGGCCTAAATAGCAAACCATATAACAAGCTACTCCAGCGGAGCAAAACTCGCTACGCTCCCATTTGCCCGCTTAGTAGGGCATTATATCTATAGAAGGCGGCTTCAATAGAAAATCAAATAAACTACGTATTTAGATAAAAAGGAAAAGACCATGAAATCTATATGCCCTTCACTATCGCTGCTACTTTCTGCACTGATGATGAGCAGTGTTGTGAGTCACGCCAAAGATAATTTTCCAATACTTGAAGGTCCCTATCTTGGACAAAAACCACCGGGATTAATACCTGAGCCTTTTGCCCCAGGCATTGTTACAACAATGGGATTTGATGATGGCGGCGTTTTCTCACCTGACATGGATGAGTTTTATTTTATTAGGAAACGAATAGATAATAATAAATTTGAAACTGTCATTTATAAACAAGAAGGTAACCAATGGGTTGAGACAATTAGTAAAGAGTCTCGACCCTTTTATCCTTTCTTCTCGCCGGACGGCAAAACTATGCATTTGGGCAAGCAATATAGGGAACGAACAGATGCTGGCTGGTCAGAGATAAAAAATATTGAAGCTCCTTTTTCTGAAATAAACATCATGAGCCTTTCTGCTTCATTGAAAGGGACCTATACCATTGATGAAAGACACCCAGAAGATAACGGCCTTCTACGATATTCACGGTTGATAGATGGCAAGCGTGAAGCGCCAAAACCGTTCAGCAAAAAGATTAACTCCGGAACAAGGAATTCTCACCCCTTCATCGCACCAGATGAATCCTACATTATGTGGGACGGCATAAAAGACAGCGGATTTGGTAATGTAGATCTTTATATCAGTTTTCGGCAACACGATGGCTCATGGGGTGATGCTATTAACATGGATGATAAAGTAAATACAGACGCTTACGAAGCAGGCCCAAAGGTTACGCCGGATGGGAAATATCTATTCTTTGTTAGAAATATGGGATCCGATAAATTCGAAAATGTGGATATCTTCTGGGTAGATGCGCATATTATTGAGACACTTAGACCTAAAAAGTAAACGATACAGCAATCGCAACAAGAGCGACGCCAAAAGGCAGCGTACCTTTTGTTGGCGTTAAATTCCACCATGTGTTAAGAGCAGGATGAATATATTCAAATGAGATTATTATTTGTGGTTCTTGCAATATTATCATCAAACGCAAGCACAGAAGAAATCAATGCATTAGAGCTTTTGCAATTGCTCATCCAAAATAAAGAAGTGAATATTGATAACAGTGGCAAGCATGGCTATACAATTGAATCACTTAAGGTATCTGAAGTTGTAATTTTACAAGAGTTGGCAAGTAGCGAGCTCCCTGTGGCACCGCTTAGAAATGTAATATCATCACATTATATAAAGCCAAGTGAGTTTACATTGGGTAATTGTGCAAGATATATTTTGACTTGGCACGAAAATGGGCGATACCCACTTAATGTGTCTAAATAAATCTAATAAATTGCTGTAGCCGCTGCGCTCGGATCTCCGTTCCGCTGTCGTTACACTATATATTCTGGTACTGAGTTGGTTAGTAAGGCCCTACGTAAATTGAACCGGAGTTAGGGGGACCCAATCAACTCGGCTCAGGCGGGCCGAAAGCGCAGCAGCGGGTTGACCAGCCAGCCGAGTATGCCGGTAACCGAAACGGCCGCTTCCGCGACGGAGAGACACAGGCATTCCTGGTCCTGGGTGGCCATGGGCCTGTGTACCTCACCCGGCTCGCGCACCAGAAAGTCTCCCGGTGCGTAGACACCATCGGCATCGGAAAAACTGCCATATAACACCAGGGTGATCTCGCGGCCGCGGTGGTCGTGTTCCACCACCTTCCCGCCTTGGCGGATACGCTGGAGCGCCACCTCGCATTGATTCTGCCCACTGGCAAGCCGGGCCATCTGCAGGGACGAGGACATGCGTCGCCAGTGAAGCGGTTGGTTGTCACGCACCAGTTTGTCCACCAGCCGCGGCAGTTGGTCCAGGGAGCGGTCGCGATTACCGCTGCCCACTCCCGCGCTGTGTGCAGTGTTTGCTTCCGGGCCGACCTGATCACTTTGGCTCGGGTTATTCTCATCCTGGTCGATGCGCTGCAATACACGGGCCAGGCTGTCGGAATGCACCGCCTGTGGCTCTGTGTGCCTTAGCAACCCGCCGCCGACGCAGTCCAGTTGGTGACGTCCTTCACGACATCTGGGGCACAACTGGAGATGCGCGCCGACTGCCAGACTCATCGCCCAGGGCAGGGTGCCTGCGGCGTATTCCATTAAGACGTTGCTGTCTGGGTGGTGACGAATCATGGCGTTTCTACCTGCTCAATTTCACTTGCAACTTCTTGAGCGCCAGCCGCACGCGGGATTTCACCGTGCCCAGAGGCAATCCCAGCTCGCTGGATATCTCACTGTGTGATTTCCCCTCCATATAGGCCTTTTCCAAAACGTGCCGCTGTTCCGCCGGCAGACTGTCCAGGGATTCCGCGATAGTCCGCTCACTGCGTTTTTGCTGTAGATATAGCAGTGGCTGCGCATCCGGCGTCTCATCCCAAATATCATCCACTTCGATGTCGCTATCCGCTTCCCGCCGGCGGCTATTGCGGCGGAGCATATCGATGCGACAGTTGCGCATGATGGTGTAGATCCACGTATTGGCGGAGGCCTTACTGGAATCGAAACTTGGCGCTTTGCGCCAGACGCGAAACATCACTTCCTGTACCAGCTCATCAGCAGCTTCGGCACAGTATGCCTGAGCGCTGCGGCTGTAATGAAAGCCCTTGATCAGCGGAGCGAAATGGTGGAACAGCCGCTCGAATGCACTCCGGTCAGCCCGGCTGCCAACCAGGGTGAGGAGGTTGCTCCAGTCATCATCGCGCTGATGGGGTGCTTCCACTGTGTTCAACTGACTACAGGTCCGGTTTATTTGCGCCATTTTAGCAATCTTTTACTGGCAGTCGGAGCACAATACGGCATTTCCAAGTGACTGGATCACCATTAACCCGGCTACTTGTTGAATTATTGGGTTAATGCCTGCCTCACCGGGACTGCCGCTTCACCTACCCCGGCTTGTAAGTTGGCTAATTATTGACCCGATAGGCCGGCCGATAACACTTTATCGATCGGATTGCCACTCTTGAAACCCGCTGCAATGACTTCTGTTGCGATTGCCAATAACGGCTCTGGCCCGTGGTAGGGCTCGGGCCTGTGCCACACTAACCTGCAACCCATGGATTTGATAGTGGCAGCTTCAAGTTGCGAAAAGCCCGGAAAGGAATCTGAGGCTCTAGTTTTGGCAGTGAATCCATTTGGTTAGGAGGAACGTAACAAAGCGGCAAGCGCGCCGTATCGGCACACAGAGCAGCAGGAATTACTCCATGAGCAATCTGATAACACAGTTGCAGCAGTACTACACCGACTTCCTGGCAGTTGACCCGGATTGCCTGGGTGAACTCTATTCGCAACAGATAATTTTTTGTGATCCTCTGCACCGGGTGGAGGGGCTGGCGGCTCTAAAAGATTATTTCGCCAGTATGAGCGCAAGAATGATTACCTGCCGATTCCAGTTCGACGATGCGGTTGTCGCTACCGACGATGCCTGCCTGCCCTGGCAGATGCACTATGCCCATCCGCGACTCAATGCTGGGCAGACCCTCAGTTTACGGGGCTGCAGCCTGCTGCGATTTGACCATCGGGTTTATTACCATGAGGACTTCTACGACCTCGGGGCAATGGTATACGAACGGCTGCCTCTGCTGGGTAGCTTGGTGCGAGGCGTGAAATCCCGTATAGCCGGGGAGGGACCCCAATAATGGCCGCAATTCGTGACAAGTCCGTGTGGATAACCGGCGCCAGTTCGGGTATAGGACGCGCACTGGCACTGCGACTGGTATCACAAAATAATTTCGTGATTGTCAGCAGCCGAAATGCCGATGCGCTGCGGCAGCTGCAACAGTCCGCGCCAACGCGTATTCGGGTGTTGGAGTGCGACGTGACTCAGGATGAAGCTATGGATGCCGTGGGACACAGGCTGGCGGGGCTCACGGATAATCTGGACCTGGTTGTGGCCTGTGCGGGAACCTGCGAATACGACGACGGCCTGCAGCTGGACGCAGCCAGTTACCGGCGCGTTTTCGATGCCAATTTTTTTGGTGTCGTGAATAGCCTGCGTGCGGCGCTGCCACTTCTGGCGGGCAGCCGGGCACCGGTGTTCGCTGCGGTGGGAAGCCTTTCCTCGGTGGTGGGATTTCCCCGCGCGGAGGCTTATGGCGCATCCAAAGCGGCACTGGGATATTTTTTGGATTCGGTGCGAGCGGATGTGTCCCGCCTGCCACTGCGGGTGGTACACATCCGCCCCGGATTTATCGATACCCCCTTAACCCGCGCGAACGATTTCCAAATGCCGTTGCTAATGACTGCGGAAGAAGCTGCCGAGCGCATTGAGCATGGATTGCTGCGCGGTCGGCGGGTTATCGACTTTCCCCTGAGGCTCAGCTGGCCACTGCGGTTTTTGGGGTTTTTCGACGCCCTCTGGCTTCGCTACTGCGCCCCGAGATTGACACGTATTCGATCACTAAGGAAATCTTGATGCGCATAGCTGTAGTGGGCAGCGGTATAGCCGGTCTTACCGCCGCCTACTTATTGAATAGGCGGTACGATATTACTCTGTTTGAGGCCGAAGACCAACTAGGGGGGCACACCGCTACTGTCGAGGTGGAGGAAGACGGTCGTACATTGGCCATAGATACCGGTTTTATCGTATTTAATGACTGGACCTATCCAAATTTCATTCACTTATTGAACCAGCTGGGCGTGGCTTCCCAACCCACGGATATGGGTTTTAGTGTCTGCTCTGACAGGGATGATTTTGAATATGCGGGCAACAATCTCAACAGCCTTTTTGCGCAGCGATCAAACTTGTTCAGGCCGGGGCACTGGCGCATGCTGCGCGATATTCTGCGTTTTAACCGCTCGGCGGTTTGTGACTGGCATGCCGGCAAGCTGGATGAGCAGCTGACCCTGGGTGATTACCTGGCACAGAATGGCTATTCTGAGGAATTTGTCTGGCGTTACCTGGTGCCTATGGGCTCGGCCATTTGGTCTGCCAGCACAAATCAGATGTTGGAATTTTCCGCCAGCTTTTTCGTGCGTTTTTTCTTTAACCACGGCCTACTGAACCTCTTTAACCGCCCTCAATGGCGGGTGATTCGCGGTGGTTCCCGCGAATATATCGAGCCACTGGTGGCCACCTTCAAGGACAGGGTACGCTTGGCCACTCCGGTGCAAAGCGTATTGCGCAAACCTGATGGGGTATCCCTGCTGGCAGGGGGCGAAGAGATGGAGTTCGACGCGGTAGTGCTTGCCTGTCACTCGGACCAGGCACTCCGCTGTTTGGGGGACCCCAGCAGGGAAGAGCGCGAGCTGCTGGGCGCCATTCCATACGCGCGAAACTCTGTGGTACTGCACACGGATTGTCGCCTGCTACCCCGCTATCGCCGCAGTTGGGCCAGCTGGAATTACCGTCTGCAGGAAGGAGATACACAGTTACCGGTCCTGACATACAACATGAATATTTTACAGCGACTGGACGCTAAACTGACCTATTGTGTGACACTAAATTCTGAATCTAATATAGAGCCGGGCAGGATTCTACACCGCTTTGAATACGCCCATCCGCAATTTTCCATCGCTGGTATGCAGGCGCAAAAAGCATGGGGAAAAATTAATGGAGTGAATCGCACCTGGTACTGTGGTGCATATTGGGCCAGCGGATTTCACGAAGATGGAGTCAACAGTGCCCTGCGTGTGTCCAGGGCGCTGGGAGTCGACTTGTAATGGAAAGCGCACTTTACGCCGGATGGATTCAGCATCGGCGGTTTGCCCCCAGGCCCCATCAGTTTCGCTATCGAGTGTTTATGGTGTATCTGGACCTTGCGGAACTGGATTTATTGACCTCCCTGACACCCCTATGGTCACGGGGTGGCTGGGCACCGGCGCGATTTTGTCGCGCCGACTTCTATGGTGACGGGAAAGTTTCCCTGGAGGAAGCGGTGCGCGGCCGGGTGGAGCAGGAATCTGGGGTTCGCCCGGAGGGTCCCATTCGCCTATTGGCGAACTGGCGGTATTTCGGTTACAACATGAACCCCCTCAGTGTTTATTACTGCTTTGATACCACGGGCAGGGAAGTGCAGTGGATTCTGCTGGACGTTCACAATACGCCATGGAAGGAGCGCCACAGTTACCTTCTGGACTGTCGTGGGCAGAATCGGGTACAAAAAGCAAAATTCTGCAAGAACTTCCATGTCTCGCCGTTTATGCCTATGGAGCAGGGATACCGGTGGCGCAGTGTCACGCCCGGCCATCGTCTGACAGTTTACTTGCAAAGCACTCAGCAGGGCGAGCGGATCTTTGATGCAACTCTCGCCCTCCAACGTGAGGAAGCCACAGCAGTATCTCTGAGGAGGGCGCTGATCCGCTACCCGCTGATGACCGTACAAGTCATCTCTGCCATCTATTGGCAGGCACTCAGGTTGTGGCTCAAACGCGTGCCCATTCACACGCATCCCGGTTCCCCATTGGGTTCTGAAGCAGGAGACAGTCGCCGATGAAATCCGCAGAACTACAGACACCTGCGCGCAAGCAGGATAAAACCGCTGCGAATCATTGGCTCAGTCGGTTGGCGCGGCGCCTGGTGTTGGGAAAACTCGCGGCTATTCAGAAAGGCAATCTGCTGGTGGAAGAGGCGGGCGCAGAGCCCCTGTCCTTTGGGCAGCCCCGCGAGGACGCGGAAATTGCGGCTCATATCTGTGTGCACCACGAGAGCACCTATGTGCAGATTTTACTTAATGGGACTATAGGCGCCGGCGAAGCCTATATGGAGGGCGCCTGGACTTCCCCGGATCTTGTGGCGGTTATTCGGTTAATGGTGTCCAACATGCAACTGCTGGAGAATATCGATTCCCGCTGGAGCACGGCCAACAAATTCATATTGCGGCTTCTGCATGGCTTGAATGCCAACACACGCAAGGGGGCGCGCAAAAATATCGCCGCACACTATGACCTGGGCAATGACTTCTTTCGCCTGTTCCTCGATGAAACGATGATGTACTCATCGGCGGTTTTTCCCCGGCCCGATGCCTCGCTGCAGGAGGCCTCCCAGTATAAACTCGACCAGATTTGCCGGAAGCTGCAGCTGAAACCCGGGGATCACCTACTGGAAATTGGCACCGGTTGGGGCGGTATGGCACTTCACGCCGCCAAACACTATGGTTGCCGGGTTACCACCACGACGATTTCCCGCCGGCAGTATGAATATGCACGAGCCCGGGTGGCACGGGAAGGGCTCGCAGATCGGATCAATTTGCTCTTAAAAGATTACCGGGAACTCGGTGGTCAGTACGATAAGCTCGTATCCATTGAAATGATAGAAGCCGTGGGTCACCGGTTTTACCACCGCTTTTTCAGGCATTGCAGCCACCTGCTGAAAAGTGCCGGCTTGATGGTAATGCAGGCGATCACCATCAGGGACCAACGCTTTGACCGCTACAAAGACCAGGTGGACTTTATTCAACGCTATATATTTCCTGGGGGTTGCCTACCCTCTAACGCCATTATTGCAAAGCACATCTGCGAGGACACGGATATGCAGATACTGGGGTTCGAGGATATCACTCTGCACTATGCCGCCACCCTGAATGCCTGGAGAAGTGCTTTCCTGAACAAGCTGGATGAAGTGCATCGACAGGGATTTGATCAGCAGTTTGTACGCATGTGGGATTTTTACCTGTGCTACTGTGAGGGGGGATTTCTTGAGCGGGCGATTGGGTCCGCCCAGTTTGTATTCGCCAAACCGGATTACAAGACACCTTAGGGAAAATCCATGTGGCGTATTTTGGTCAACGCACTACTGTTTGATATCGCCTGGCCCCTGTGTGTATTGGTGGATAATCTAGCTCTGGTGTGCGCGTTTACTCTGTTGAATTTCTATGTGCACCTGCGTTTTATCGCCAACCTGCCCCATGAATTTTTATGGGTGGGGATGATCTGGGTGTTTGGGGTTCTGATCGATGGCTTCCTATTTTCCCAGGGCCTTATGATCAATATTGACGGATCGAAATTCCCGCCTTTTTGGCTGCTTCTCCTGTGGGTGAATTTCGCCATGGCCCTGCGCTACGCTTTCTTTTTTCTGCAGAAAAACCTGTGGCTTGCGGCTGCTGTGGGGGGAGTCGCTGGGCCATTCAGCTATTATATGGGCGCCTGGCTCAATGGCACAGTAATGTTTCGCGAGCCTGTAGTACTGTCACTTGCTATATTGTCCCTGGTTTGGGCTCTGTTTCTGCCACTGGTGGCCCGGCTCGCACGGGGCTCCTTATTCAGCAGGGTAGGGTATGCCTGACCTTGCGGCCAGCCTGGCAATGACGGCGGCGCTATGCACTTATGAAGGTGCAGTTTACGCCACTGGTGTGGCCACCAGTCTTGACAGCGGAGAAATTCAATACTGCGAATATCATCTGCCCTCGGTGTACAACAGCCGGCGGGTGCTCTACTACTCAGCGAGCGGACATAAGATTGCCGAAAAATACCTGACCGGAATTGACAATACGCGGCCACAGTTCCAGCAACACGATACTCGCCAGGGTGAGGAGCGCCGGATATCTCTTCAGGGGCAACAGCTGAAGCTGGCTTACCGCAAGAATGCCACTGCCCCCTGGCAATTTTCACTGATCAGTGCCATGGATGTCGATGTTGCCGATGCAGGTTTCGATGTTTTCGTCCGCGAGCAGTGGGCGCACCTCGCGGCAGGGCGTACAGTCCAGTTTCGGTTTGCATCGCCTCTACATGGTCGATCGATAAAGTTGCGCGCCCGGAAAATCCCCTGCCGTGAGAGCGATACTCCCAGCCTGTGCCTGAAAGTCGATCTTGCTCAGCCCCTGCTGCGTATTTTTGCCGGGGATTTGTATCTGGTTTACGATAAAGCCAGCCGTCGATTGCGATTGTTTGAAGGAGTGGTAAATCTGCTCAGTGACAGTGGTATCAGCCAGCGACTGACAATTCACTATTCCTATTGAGAATGCCTCTCCACTTTTTCCCCTATCTGTAAAGCGTCACCGCCTGGGGCCTGTTCACACTAACTGAGATAGCCCTGCTGCTACTGCTTTTGTGGCCTGCAAGGCAGGAATTGCGCTGTGTGGTGGGTCCACATAAGGAATTTCTAGCGCGGCAGGGCGCGGAAACCAGCGGCAGCCCTTCGGGTTGTGCCGAAAAAGACGCCAGTCTTCGTTGCTCGTCGCTCATTTGGAACAACCAAACCGCGCTCCTCTTGCCTCGATTGGCACCTTTTCTGTCACAACAGGGCCAACTCCGTCAGTGTCAACAGGCCCTAGCCGGAGTCCCAAATACTTATTTTCGAAACTTTATGGTCAGTATTTTACCGGGCGCTCACTGGCGCTAAGTTCCTCTTGGGTCTAAACCTAAGTTGAATGAGGCGACATTAAGGCAACTCCACAGAGAGCTTGCCCGAGAGTGCGCATGTGAGGTGCAGTCATGAAGTTTGGATTTCTCAGTGGCCTGGGATTGAGTGCCGCGCTGATTACCGCCTGTGTATCACAGCCAGACCAGGTGCCGGGTGCCGGAGGGATAGTGATTGATACCTATGGTGTCAACATGCGCCAGTACCAGATGGACCTGGCGGATTGCAAAGGGCTTTCGGTGGCCGCCGGCAGTGATGCCGGGCGCCGTGGCGTAACGAGAGCCGCCGGTGGGGCCGTATTGGGTGGAGCCCTCGGGGCCATTTTGGGCGATTCCAGTAGTGCTGCTGCGGCTGGCGCCGGAGCCGGCGCAATACTGGGCGGTGTTTCCGGGGTCGGGAGTGCCGGCGCTGAGGAACAGAGTATCGTCAGAAACTGTCTGCGCGGTCGCGGATATCGGGTATTGAATTGACCTTTTGCATCCTGAGTGGGTCAAAGTGTCATATAGGCCGCAACTATGCGGGGACTCACAGGACTTGGATTCAGCCGGGCCCAAAGCCCGGCTTTTTTTTGTCTTAAATTCAGGTTCGGCAACTGGAGATCCGCTTTTCTGTTTGCCAGGGCGCTGAAAAAACTCAACCTGTTTTTCTTAGCAGAAATTTGTGACAGTTAATGGACCGACCGCCTTCGGCAGTAAAATTGGCGCCGAGAACCAGGTGTTGAAATTGATACATAGGTACCCGGTGCACAGTTGGTCAGAGTATTCGAATCACTTAAAGAAGGGCGCGGCTTGCCGGACACGCTGAGAATAGACAGTTAATCGAAATTTCTTCAGTTATTCACCAACTGGTATCGGGACCCTGGTGTCCTCAATGATTACATTGAGCCAGGTAAATCTCAATAGAGGTCATTCGCTCTTGATTTGAATTATCAATTTCAAGGCGAAGCTTACAATAGGATACAGTTCCCCCTTTTCGGGCTAAGGCCAGTCGGGCTGGTGGAAAGGTTTGCAACGGCCCAGGAATAACTTTTCGATAGCAGTGGTCGGGAAACAGGCGCGATTTTCAACTGAACCGGTAGTACAAAAAATATACACCAGGAGGAAACCGGCATACCGCGGTTCGGCGCCGGCATTCGACTCCCGTGCCTGGCTAAGGCATAATCGCCTGCCGCATTTTTGGGAAAGCCTTCTCCATTTGTGCAAAGATTAAGCAAATGGAGAGTGTAAATACTGCCAGTCGCCGGGCCCACGAATCGGGGCTGCTTGGAGTAGCTGTGTCGGAATTCCAAAATATCGGTCTAATTGGCCGCACTGAAAATGAAGATACGGTTGTTTCGCTGAAACGTCTGATGGCGTTTTTGCAGCGCAAAGGCTATGCCATTGTGCTGGAACAGGAAACCGCCGCTGTCGTGTCCGCCGGTAATCTGCGTATAGCCCCCAAAGACAGGCTGGGCGAGCTCTGTGATCTGGTGATCGTTGTCGGAGGTGATGGCAGCCTTCTAACCGCCGCCCGTGCCCTTGCCAAGTTCAGCGTGCCACTCCTGGGTATCAACCGCGGCCGGCTGGGCTTTCTCACCGATATAACTCCGGATCAGATTGAACAGAAAGTAGACGAAGTGCTTGCTGGCAAATATATGGCTGAGAGCCGTTTTTTGCTGGATGTGACTGTCACCCGGGAAGGCAGGCCGGTTGGCAAGGGTTCTGCATTGAACGATGTGGTTTTACACCCGGGGGAATTTATCCGTATGATTGAATTTGACCTCTATATCGACGGTCAATTCGTATACACCCAGCGCTCAGACGGCCTGATTGTGTCCACGCCTACCGGCTCCACCGCCTATGCTCTTTCCGGAGGCGGTCCGATCATGCATCCGAAACTTGACGCCATTGTCCTGGTTCCGCTCAATCCCCACACGCTCAGCAGCCGTCCGATTGTTGTTGAGGGCAGCAGTGAGTTCAAAATTGTTATCGGCGAACACAACCGCGCCAAGCCGCATGTCACCTGTGACGGACACGACCAGATAATCACCGAGCCTGGCGATATTATTCGCATACATAAGAAACCCCATCGACTGACATTGATTCACCCGATCGACCACAATTTTTATGAGACCTGCCGCTCCAAGTTGAATTGGCAGAATAACTAAACAATTGCTTCCAGGCTAAAGGATTACAAGGTTATGCCTGCGACCTGGATAGGTCGGTAAATTATTGAATCTGCTCAGGGCGTAAATACTCCCAGGGATTCTCTGAGAGCACAGTTATTTGACAATACTCCAGCAATTATAGGTTTTCTACCAGCCTTATAATTCATTCGATGATCCTGTGCCCATTGGATTGTCGCCCTTAAAGACCTACACAAATACACCGAATCGCTGGCTTTTCTAGAACTACAACCGGCTTCCACTTTGCGGTGGAATCTCCTTGTGTTTTTTAACCTGGGAATTTAATGGTTACCAGTCCAATAACTGTATTTATGGAATACGCCAGGGAGAGAAATTTATTTCAGAAGTGCAAGTGACTATGAATTTTGTGTAGAAGAATTGGTGCGGAAAAACAAGAAATAGTTCATAGTCGCATACAGTTACAAATAGTCATGTAGTTGATGATTTCCTTGTGAGAATCGACATCTTGTATTCTATGCTTTTACACAAAGCATCGGTTCTAAATCTGGTTATCATGCTATTTACTAAAGAATTTGCCTTTTAATGCCAAAAATGCGACCTTCATCACAAAATAAAATATCTTTTTTTTTAATAAAATTCTATGTTTTTTCTCGGCTCAATGCTTACTGGATGACAGATAAAAATACAGGTTTGACTATTTATATAAAATTTTCATCATGGATTTAATTTCATATCAGTAGCAGTTCAAATAGATTGCTGTATAGGTAGCGCAAAGGCATTTTATAGATTAAACGGAGTGCGTAATGATAAGAGCAAAGATAAGAAATAGGTTTCTGTTTTTAATAATCGGTTTGTTTGGTGCAGTGTCACAGGTTTACGCCTTTTGTACTCCTGCCGGGTGGACTGTAAGCTGCTCAGTCAATGGGGTTCAAGGGTATAAGGTTTGTGGTACTAACGGTTTTTTTGGGTCATGCATCACTCCGCCCCCGGAGGAATATACAGGCGATGTCGTACCCAAATATAAGGTTTTAACAGTTGTGTATGCTCCACCTGGAGGCAACAGCTCCGTCTCTTATCAGGACTCAAGCTCCCTGGGCTCCACTTTCTCGGCGAGCAATTCCTTTCAGAGCAGCTATTCGATGTCTGTGACAGCCAATGGAGGTATTTTGGGCGTCGGTGGAAGTATAGGTGGAAGTTGGGGTTATGGTGTAAATTCACTGAATAGCGAATCCATGGATATTAAAAAAGCAATATCATATGGATTTACTCTAGGAGGCGCAGACGCTGAGGGTATCGATAATGATAATGACCAAATCTGGTTGTGGCTGGGACCCAAAGTGAATATGACGATGACCCCAAATGCAGGGGAGTGGACGGTTGATGATAATGAATTAATGGATATTCTATACGTGCATGTGTACGAATTAAAAAATCCTAGCCGAATGGAGGCTGGTACAGTTGACCGCCTGGAAGCTTACGGGATCACTACAGCAGATTACCCGGAAATTTTAAAAGCCAACCCTCTGGCTGACCCATCCATACCATTGGATACAAATCGGTATAAATTGGTGTACACGACTATTCCTTATCGATCGTCGGATAATGGTGCGCAAACCACGGTAAGTACGGGTATTAATTTCAATCAGACAAACTCTTCTTCATCCTCAGTCACGAGTCAATACACTGTAGGAATGACGCAAAGTGGCAGTGTTGGTTTCGAAAACCTCTTTACACTGAACATATCGCAGCAGGGCAAGTGGACCTGGACAGACACTGATACCCGGGCAAATTCATCCGGCACTTCGGAATCGGCTAGTGTATCCGTCCGTTCGCCATCCAGTGATTACGAAGGCCCGACCTCTATTCTGCTTTACTATGATGTTATCTATAAGACTTTTGCTTTTGTGCCAGCCCCCCCAGGGGGAGTCCCTCCACTGGAAGGGTCTATAGTTAGCCTTTCGGGCCAGCCTGTAAGCTCCAAAGAGGTGGTAGTAACTGTTGGAGGCATTGATTACCGGACTTTTACCGATGCCCAGGGTGAATATAGAATTTATGGTGATATTCCCTCCAACAGCTCTCTCGAGTACACAGTTGATGGTTTGGAGGTCAATCCGGTAATAGAGCAGGAGGAAACTTATATTGTACTGCCTTAATCTCTCCAGATAACGGAATTATCTAGGTTGCCGAAACTTAGACATCTCCCACTGGTCCTGGCGGCGTCGCACTACGGTGCCGCCAGCGAGAGCTTCCAAAATTTGTTATTTTTCTGCACGTCCAGTCAAAGACCTGGTTGGTAAGCGGGTGACAGGGTGGAAGGTAAACCAATCAATCTCAGCTTTCTAAACTGGCGCTATTTGCCAACTTGCAAAATCTTCGAATCCTATCCAATAGAAAGGGGCAACCACTGGCTGCCCCTTTTATTAATCCGACAACTTAGTGAATTGCCAGGTTAATAGTGTCACCTCTTTTAAAAACTACCCATTAGGGAGACACCAGAATAGCTGCTGTAAGCACGTACCATTACATAATAGGTGCCGGCCTGGGGGTTGGAATAACTACAGGTTTCATTATTGCCCACGAAATAGGGGCGGCAATCGTAGGTGCCTGTCGTAGGCTGTGCACCATAGCGGAGATAGAGGTCCGCATCGCCACTGCCACCGGACATCTGAAAAACCAGGTTGCTGGCACCGGCAGGCACTGTCAAAGTGTAGTAAATTTCGTCACCGGTTGTGCCGGAGAGACTTGTCACCGGTACACCATTGACCAGAACACCGCCACCCGGGTTACCGCCGCCACAGCTGGCTGTGGACACACCAACGGTGTCGAATGCTGCAGTCACAGCGGTTAGGTCATAGGTCAGATCGTTGGTGGCAGATACCACACCGCAGGCCGCATTGACAAAACTGGAGGAGGGGCTCCAGTACATTTGGTTGGCGAGTACGAAAATATCAAATGCCTGCCGGGTATCCCAGCCGTTGCTATTGGCGATCAGGAAGAAGGCCCGGTTGAAAACCCCTGAACTGTAATGCACGTTCATGCCGTTAAAATAGTCACTGGCGTGGCCGATGGAACGTCCATCGAGGGTGGGGTCTTCAAAATAACGCAGGGCACCGCTGCTTTTGAAAATTTCCGCACCCACGAGCCAGTCATTGCTGCCGCGCATATAGTACTCTGCCGCCTCGCCGGCTATATCCGAGAAAGCCTCATTGACGCCACCGGACTGGTTAAAATACTGTAGGTCAGAGTTCTGCTCGGTAAAACCATGGCTGACTTCGTGCGCCGACACATCCAGGCTGACCAGCGGGTAGAAACGGCTGGCGCCGTCCCCGAAAGTCATCTGCTGGCCATCCCAGAAGGCATTTTCAAAGCTGTTGCCATAGTGGACCCGCATACGCAGCTTTTGGGTCAGTGGTGAGGTGTTATACCAGTCGCTGAACATATCGAATACCACTCCACCGAAGAAGTGTGCATCATTGAGAGGCGAATAGGCGCCATTGATAAAGCGGTAATCGTTGAATGGACAGTTAAACTGGAATACGGAGCCACCGCTGGTGCGGTTATCCATATCGACGGTTTCCACATTGTCGGTGCTCATGCGGCAGCTGTCATCGACAACCATTGGCGGGAAATCGGTGCCATAGAGGTAGCGACCGGTCTTCTCGTTACCTCCCGGGCCGGTGGCATTCTGTGCAAAGGTAAGGCCTTCCCAGTGCTCCAATACCTCGCCAGTGCGCGCATCTATAAAATAGAAGGGCCTAGAAGGTTCATCGCCATACTCAACCCAATTGACCAGATAGGCGAGGCGGGAACGGTTGTTTTGGTCGAGATAAATATACAATCGCTGGTTCGGGTTCCGCGCGGCTAGCCGCAGGGCCGGTACCGACAGGGCCCCTGTTAGAGAACCCTCCTGCAGGCGGTTGTCGATCGCCCTGGACATAGCCCGCTCCAGCGCGTTGCGAGCCGGGAGTGATGGTTGCACAGAGGGAAGCTCCACAGCGAGCCCTGTGACTACGTTGCCGGTAACCTTTACCGCTGAGCCCAGGCTCGAACCGGTAACCGTCTGGCCCCATACCGGTATTCCCTGATGGGTCTGGCGGTAGCGGGTAACAACCCGGCCATCGGCTAAGGTGCGACTGCGCACCTTTTCCAGACTGACATCGGATCTCGCCGCAGCCCCCGTCTGTGCAGGCAGCATATCCGGAGTCGCTGGAACTTTATCTGCGGCCTGGACACTGGTAACTAAGGCCAGTGAACAGGTAATCCCAAGTAAAAGCTGTTTCATTTGATATTTCCCTATATGTGCTTGTGTATTTGCCGGGCCCTGCGGGCAGGGGAATACCCCATGGCAATACTTACTAGGCGCTTAAATCCTTGCGCAAAAATGACAAAGCTTAGCCCGAAAAAGCCGGCTCGCTGGAATGGTCAGAATGCAGAAGACGAACCGGAATGCCTGGGAAGAGAGCAACTGACTGCTATGGCATTCCACTTTCTCTAAACCTAGAGATTTACATGTCCGGTATCTCCGGACGGCATAAGGTTACTACGGATATCGCCCTCTATGACAAAAAGGTGAATTTTTTATGAATTGCTCCCAATTTTTGCGAATTAGTTCACAAAACTGCAATAGTTATCCTGCATTTGGGACTCTAATTGGTCCCTTTATTTCAATTTGCCACCAGCCTGGTTGGCCTCTTAATTTGGGTGGCTGGTTTAGGGAAGTGGCGGCACCGGATGAAAGTGCATCGGAGATTTTTAAAGACAATTAACTCATTCTGATTCTGCGGTATTTCGGGAGCTGCGAATCAGGGAACTCCGATTCCTGTCACTAAAACTTCGTTTTAAGTAGAAGCTACACATAGTTAATAAATTTTTCATTAATCGCTCTTAACGCATTGATTTATATGCATTTTCCATGTGGAAAGCAGATTGTCTAAAGTGGGGGTTAGGTTGTGGTAAAAGCCAAAGCTGCCTTGACGTAAAAATAGCTTCTGAATGGCCGCGACATCTATTGCCGGAGTGCAAGAAAAAAAAGGGCCGCCTCTAGGCGGCCCAATCACAGTATGGAAATTGGCAATCGGAATTTACTTGAACTGCTCTTCTTCAGTTGAGCCGGTCAGGGCGGTTACGGAAGACTGGCCGCCCTGGATAACATTGGTCATATCATCGAAGTAGCCGGTTCCGACCTCCTGCTGGTGGGCGACAAATGTGTAGCCCTTGTCTGCGTCGGCAAATTCTTTTTCCTGTAATTTTATGTAGGCGGACATATCTTCGCGGGCATAGTCATAAGCCAGGTTGAACATGCTGTTCCACATATTGTGGATGCCTGCCAGGGTAATGAACTGGAATTTGTAACCCATTGCCGACAGTTCCCGCTGGAATTTGGCGATAGTGGTATCGTCCAGGTGTTTTTTCCAGTTGAAGGAGGGCGAGCAATTGTAAGCCAGCAGCTGATGCGGGTACTCCTTGTGAACGGCTTCCGCGAATTTTTTCGCCTCGGCCAGATCCGGAGTGGCGGTCTCGCACCACAACAGGTCTGCATAAGGCGCGTACGCCAGGCCGCGGGCTATTGCCTGGTCAATGCCGGCTTTGACCCGGTAAAAACCCTCACCTGTGCGCTCGCCGGTAAGGAAGGGGGCATCGTAGGGGTCGCAGTCAGAGGTGAGCAGGTCGGCCGCATTGGCGTCGGTGCGGGCCACCAGGATGGTGGCTACGCCCTCGACGTCGGCCGCCAGCCGCGCGGCGACCAATTTTTGAATAGCCTCCTGGGTGGGCACCAACACCTTGCCGCCCATATGACCACATTTTTTTACGGACGCCAGCTGATCCTCGAAGTGGACACCGGAGGCACCGGCGCGAATCATATTTTTCATTAACTCGTAGGCGTTCAGAACACCGCCGAAACCCGCTTCGCCATCCGCCACTATCGGCGCAAAATAGTCGATATAGCCTTCGTCACCTGGGTTTTTACCGCTCTTCCACTGAATCTGATCCGCGCGTTCCAGGGCATTGTTGATCCGGCGCACTACGGAGGGTACCGAGTCGACCGCATAGAGAGACTGGTCCGGATACATGGTTTCGGAGGTATTGGCATCCGCTGCCACCTGCCAGCCGGACAGGTAAATGGCCTGCACACCGGCTTTCACCTGTTGTACTGCCTGGCCGCCGGTCAGGGCGCCGAGGGCGTTGACGAAATCCTTGTCGGGGCGAAAGGAGGGGCGGCCACCCTCGTGTAGCAATTGCCAGAGCTTCTCGGCGCCGTGTTGGGCGATGGTGTTTTCGCGTTTGAGCGAGCCGCGCAGACGTACTACATCTTCGGCACTGTAGGTACGCTTGACTCCCTGCCAGCGGAAATTCTCCGCCCATTCCTTGTCGATGGCCGCGATTTCCGCATTGCGCTCATAACTGCCAGTGGTCATCTCTCACTCTCCTCGAAACTGTGACTGCGAATAAGTGTTGATTATGTTAGGCATGCTGGCATAATTCGCCTAATTTATTATTATTATCTTCGCTATTAGTTTGGCAAATATGTTATGAAGTTGGAAAGAGCCGATCTCAATCTGCTGGTGTACCTGGACGTGCTGCTGCGGGAGCGCAATGTCACCCGTGCCGCCAACCACCTTGGCCTGTCACAACCCGCCATGAGCAACGGTCTCAAGCGGTTGCGGGAGCTTTTTGGCGACCCTTTGCTGGTGCGCACAAGGGAGGGCATGATGCCCACCGAGCGGGCGCTGGAACTGCAGCCTATGACCCGCGAAGCACTGGCCTGTATCGACCGTGTGATTCAGCCGAACCGGGATTTCCAGCCGCAACAGGCGCGCAGGACTTTTCGGATCATGGCCAGCGACTATGCGGAATCGACACTGATCCCATCGCTGCTGACCCAGCTGCGAGAGCTGGCTCCGGGTATCAGCCTGGATATTATGACTCCCAGCGATGTGAGCTTTGTGGATGTCGAGCAGGGCAAGGTGGATATGGTGATCAACCGTTTCGACAGTATGCCGCAGAGCTTTCACCAGGCCACTGTCTGGCAGGACGCATTTTCCTGCGTCATGGGGGCGGATAACCCCATTCTTCGCGACTACAATCTGCACAGCTATCTGGCCGCTCAGCACATCTGGGTGAGCAAGACCGGGATGGGGGTCGGCGTCGGCGTGAACCCGGAGGATGTGCAGCGCCTGGGCTGGGTTGACGAGGCCATAGCGCGGCTGGGAAAGAAGCGTGAGATCGCTGTTTTTACCCGCCACTACCAGGTGGCCATGTTGCTGGCGGAGCAGAGCGACCTGATAGTGACGGTACCCACGCGACTGGCGCAACTGGCCCGCGACAACCCACGCATTGTGCGCCGCGACCCTCCGCTGGAAATTCCTCCGCTGGAGTTGAAGATGGCCTGGAGCCCCTTGCTCCAGCAAAGCGCACCGCACCGCTGGCTGCGCCGGCTGATTCTGGATACGGCGCGCCAGTTGTAGTGGTTCGCGGAGTGCGACACTGGGACCCACCCGTTGTTGTGCTTCTGCTTTGGGAGGCCAAAATTCAGAAAATGAATGGCGGAGATTCGATCTATAAATTAGCGCTATAAATAACCCACTGTGTAGAATGCCCGGAGTTTTCCCAACAGAAGTTTTTCCCAATCAAGGACACTGCTATGACAGAACGCGTTCAAATCGGCAATCTGCGTGTGGCATCAGAACTGCAGAAACTGATTGACGATGAAGTGATGCCGGGGACCGGTGTCAGTGCCGAAGCGTTCTGGGCCGCTCTGGAAAAGATACTGGTCGATCTGGCTCCGCTCAACCGCGCCCTCCTGCAGCGGCGGGATGAACTACAGCAAACCATCGACCGCTGGCACGAAGAAAATCCCAGTGCTTTTCGTGACCTGGACAGATACAGAAACTTCCTGCAGGAAATCGGCTACCTCCTGGACGAGCCTGGGGATTTCACAATTTCCACAGATAAGGTGGACCCGGAAATGGCCACTGTGGCGGGACCGCAGTTGGTGGTTCCGGTGATGAATGCGCGCTATGCGCTGAATGCGGCCAATGCCCGCTGGGGCAGTCTCTACGACGCACTCTACGGCAGCGATGTGATCAGTGAGGCGGACGGTGCGGAAAGGGGCGCTGCCTACAACCCCTTGCGCGGTGAGCGGGTAATCGAGTTTGGCCGGGATTTTCTCGATCAGTCGGTGCCGCTTACCAACGGCAGTCACCGCGACGTGGTGGAATACCGGGTCAATGGTTTGTTGATGGAAGCCCTGTTGCGCAATGGGGAAGTGGCGACTTTAAAGCGCCGCGGAGAGTTTATCGGATTCAATGGAGATCCCAGTGAGCCGAGCGCTATTCTGCTGCAGCGCAACGGCCTTCATTTCGAGATTCAGATAGATCGCGACAGCCCCGTGGGCAAAGCCGATCCCGCCGGAATCAGGGACTTACTGATGGAGGCGGCGGTGACCACCATCATGGACTGTGAAGATTCCGTTGCGGCCGTGGACGCGGCGGACAAAGTGGCCGTCTACCGCAACTGGCTGGGTTTGATGCAGGGTACCCTGGAGGAATCAATCCGCAAGGGCGACAAAACCCTGCTGCGCAAGCTGAATCCGGATCGCGAATATACAGCACGGGATGGTACCTCCATCACACTGCCCGGCAGAAGCCTGATATTGGTGCGCAATGTAGGGCACCTGATGACCAGTGACGCCGTGATAGATGGCGATGGCAAGGAAGTGCCCGAAGGTATCCTGGACGCTATGGTTACCAGCCTGATCGCCCTGCACGATTTGCGCGGGGCAGGGGAGATGAAGAACTCCCGCACTGGCAGCATCTATATCGTCAAGCCAAAGATGCACGGTCCGGAAGAGGTACACTTCGCCAATACCCTGTTCGACCGTATTGAGGACGCGCTGGGGTTGGAGCGCAACTGCATCAAAATGGGAATTATGGATGAGGAGCGGCGCACTACCGTCAACCTCAAGGGCTGTATCCACGCAGCGAGGCAACGCGTGGTATTTATCAACACCGGATTTCTCGATCGTACCGGTGATGAGATCCACACCTCCATGCTGGCCGGACCAATGGTTCGCAAGGGCGACATGAAGCAGTCAAAATGGATTGCCGCCTACGAGGACTGGAATGTGGATATGGGCCTGGCGACGGGCTTCAGGGGTCGGGCTCAAATCGGCAAGGGCATGTGGCCCGTCCCGGACCAGATGGCGGCTATGATGGAGGCAAAGATCGCCCATCCGCTGGCCGGTGCCAACACGGCCTGGGTGCCGTCCCCAACGGCGGCCACCCTGCACGCGCTGCACTATCTGCAGGTGGACGTCGACCAGCGCCAGGAGGAATTGACCCAACGGGCCAGGGCCAAACTGGACGCTATCCTCACGGTGCCGGTGGCGGACCACCCCGACTGGAGCGCAGAGGAGATACAGCTGGAGCTGGACAATAATGTCCAGGGGATTCTGGGATATGTAGTACGCTGGGTGGAGCAGGGAATCGGTTGCTCCAAGGTACCGGATATCCATAATGTGGGCCTGATGGAGGACCGCGCCACTCTGCGCATTTCCTCCCAGCACATTGCCAACTGGTTGCGCCACGACATCGTCAATCGCGAGCAGGTGATGCAGACCATGCGCCGCATGGCAGCGGTGGTGGATCAGCAGAATGCGGGTAACCCCGGCTATCGCAATATGGCACCGGACTGCGAGCAGAGCATCGCCTTCCAGGCTGCCTGTGAACTGGTACTGGAGGGTTGTTCACAACCCAACGGGTATACGGAACCGGTTCTGCACCGGCGGCGCAGAGAATTCAAGGCGATTCAAGGGGGGCGTTAAACCCCACTTTAGCCAGACCAGCCCGGCACAAGGGCCTATTGGAAAACAGCGTAAAATCAACTGGTTGAAAGCAACCCAGAAGGATTGTGGGCCCTTTTCGGCCAATCCCGTACAAAGCTGACCGCCTATTGATTTCGGTGACCGGCGCCCCCATAGTGAGTGTCTAGAAAGCTAGCACTCCAGATTCCATATGGTCTCTACACAGCTATTACAAATTATCCGCAGAGTCCCTTCTCAATGGACTATTCCTTTGGGATTCCTGGTCCTTTGTGGATTGATTGTCTGGGCTGTAAATCTGCCGGATCACAGAAACGGAATAGCACCGCCGGTATTCGCCGGCCAGGGGGCACAGCAGGTTTTAGCCGGTGCTGGCAGCGATTTACGTGTCCGACCCGGTGTTCGCAAAGGCAAGTTTTTTTCCGATTCCGGCGACAGTCCCGACCAACCCTGCTGGGCAGGCGTAACTGCTACAAGCCTATTTGACCCCTATTTATTCCCACTCAATTCCCCCTTTCTCACAAATGTCCAGTTTACGGGAATAATCCGCTACCAACTGCCGTCCCCACGCGAGCCGCCACAAGTTTAATCCTCTGTTTTCAATTTTCTTTACAAATTAGATTTGGCCACTGTTGGCACAAATATCTTATGAGGGTTAACCATGAAATTCCTCTCTATGAGAGCGGTTGCGTACTGCCTGGCTATTTTTCTGGGCCTGCTCAGTGCGCTACCCAACCTTTTACCTGACTCCGTTGTCGGCAAACTGCCCGACTGGTACGCAGCCAATACCCTGGCTCTGGGGCTCGACTTGCGCGGTGGATCGCATCTGCTTTTGGAAGTGGATACGCGGGATCTGCTGAAAAGTAAGAACGAGCAACTGGCTGAACAAATTGGCACAGCCCTGCACGGCGCACAGCTTGACTACAGCATATCAAGAACTACTGAGAAGGCTATTTATATTGCCCCCAAAGGCTCGGTAAGTCTGGATGATTTAGAGTCTATTGCCCGCAATGTTGTTAAATCCATAGGGAATGCCTCCTCCTATTCAATTGATAGAGACAATGGACAGCTTGCCCTTGTAACTACTGACGCATATCGCGACAGCCTGACCGCTGATGCCGTGGAGCGTAGTCTTCAGGTGGTACGGCAACGCCTGGATGAAGTGGGTTTGGTGGAGCCGAGTATTACCCGCCAGGGCTCAGATGGTATCCAGGTGCAGTTGCCCGGTGTAGATAATCCACAGCATATCCGTCAGCTCCTGGGCACTACTGCAAAAATGAGCTTCCACTGGGCCGCCCCTAACAGTTCCAACTCTTATGTCAGCACCATTACTCTGGCGGGTAAGAATGGAGCACCCTACAAGCTGGAACGGCGGGTTGCCCTCGAAGGCAAGCACATCGCCGATGCGCGGTTAGCCTATAACCCGGAAACGGGAGAGCCAGTGGTCAACTTTCGGCTCGACAAAGAGGGCGCCCGGCTCTTTGGCGACATGACCAGGCAAAATATTGGTCGTCCACTGGCTATTGTATTGGATGACCGTGTCATCACGGCCCCGGTGATTCGCGGTGTAATTGCTGGGGGTAGCGGAGAAATCAGCGGGTCCTTTACCTCCGGCGAGGCAGGCGATCTGGCCGTACTGTTACGCGCTGGGGCACTGCCTGCACCATTGAAGGTCATTGAAGAGCGCACTGTGGGCCCGGACCTTGGCAGGGACTCCATTGCCATGGGGATAACCACAGGCCTTATTGGCGCAGTGCTGGTGATCGGTTTTATGCTAGCCGTATATCGCCGTTGGGGATTGATCGCCTGTCTGGGGTTGGGTGTTAATGTTGGCCTTGTATTCGGGGTTCTCAGTGTACTGGGGGCAACACTCACCCTGCCGGGTATTGCGGGAATTATCCTCACCGTTGGCATGGCAGTGGATGCAAACATACTCATCAATGAACGTATTCGGGAGGAGGGCCGCAAGGGTCGGTCAGCTTACGGAGCATTCGAGGAAGGATTCAAGCAGGCCTATCGCACCATAGTGGATTCCAACCTTACCACCCTCATCGCCGTCAGCCTGTTGTTTTTCTTTGGCAGCGGCCCGGTACGGGGCTTTGCCGTGACTATTGGCATAGGGTTATTGACATCCCTGTTTACAGCCATCTCTGTAACGCGACCCCTGATGAAGTGGCGTGTGCGTAAAGCTGGTCGGCGCCCGTTCCAGCTCTCTGGTATCCAACTTCTCAATCGGCTGAGCAGCCAAACCATTAATTTTATGAGAGGGCGGATTGCCGGACTTGCCCTATCCGTCGTGTTATCCCTATCTGCAGTGATACTTTTCATCCATCCAGGGCTGAACTACGGGATTGACTTTAGCGGTGGAACCCTCGTAGAGGTTCAGGCGCCGAACACCTCCGTCGAGGACCTGAGAAAAACCCTGACTCAGCAAGGCTTCAACCATGCAGCCATCCAGGAATTTGGCGAGGGTGGCGGAAATTACCTGATTCGTGTCCCATTGGGTAATGCAGGACAGGGGGATGATGAGGTCGCCACGGGTCTGCCCGTGGAGCAGCTAAAACAAGCCGTGCTGCGGGATTCGCCTGAGGCCAAATTCCCCCGTGTGGAAATGGTCGGGTCCAAGGTGAGTGGCAATTTCTCTGATGCGACTATTTTGACATTACTGCTGGCTGGCGCTGGTATGCTGGCTTATCTATGGATGCGTTTCGAGTATCACTTTGCCCTGGCAGCAATCCTGACCATTGCCCTGGATCTCACCAAGACAATCGGTTTTTTTGTGCTGACCGGTGTGGAATTTAATCTCACGGCAGTAGCAGCATTGTTGGCTCTTATGGGTTACTCCATCAATGACAAAGTGGTTGTTTTTGATAGAGTCAGGGAAAACCTGCGACAAACGCCGGATAAACCGCTCCTGCAACTACTCAATGAGAGTATCACCTCCACCTTGACGCGGACAGTTTTCACCTCGACAACCACCTTTATTGCGCTGCTGCCAATGGCGATCGCCGGAGGAGCTGCCGTGGCCAGCTTTGCATTGCCAATGCTGTTTGGAATTTTTATTGGCACAAGTTCCTCTATTTTTGTCGCAGCACCTATTGTGTACTATCTTGGGCAGAGAAGACTAAAAAAAGGGTTGTCCCAGTTGCGGCCGACCGCCGATGAGATCCGGGCGCAATTGGAGCAAATGCCTTAGGACAGCGGTTTGTAGTGGCACACTAAATTTGAACCTGCCGAAGAAAAGTCTAGCATTTGGTTAGTTTGCGGTAGTAACCTATTAGAAAAGTCAGTATGCCCGGCCAACCCATCCTGGGAGTTGGCTGGGTACCAGATGGCCAATAGCGCACTCGTCCGGTTAATACAGGCTATTTATACACTTTGACTCCTCGAAAATAAATTAAGGAAATGCTCCCCTTGGGGGATTCTGCTGCTGGTTGCGCATCGGTATTTACTGCGAATATAATCACCACAAAGCCTGCGTAGAGTCAGGAATGCCCTCTGTGCAGGGTGTTAGGATTCCGTAGTTACAGTATGAGGAATTTTATACGCAGGCTTCCTGATAAAAACTACTCTTTGCTGTTGCGCGCCTCATTGTGGGGAAAGCAGAGAATTACTATGAGTGATAGAGATTAATGGAGTTGAGGTAAATTCTTGTCACTATCCATAAATGATTAAATGATGATGACATGTTGAGAAATATACTATTTGGGGTACTGATGATTTTTGGGTCGCTTTTCTTCCTGTTTAAAATCAGTAAAAGTACCTCGTTTCAATTCGTTGGAGATTTGGTTGATCATGCGGAAATCCAGGACAGGGTGATTGCGCTTACATTCGATGATGGACCGTCTCCGGGCAAGACAGAAGAAATTATAGGAATTCTTGATAAATATAAGGTAAGGGCAACCTTTTATCTTATAGGACAGTCAATTGAGAAAAATCCCCAATTAGCCCGCATGCTTGTAGATGCAGGCCATGAAGTAGGGAATCATTCTTTTACTCATGAGTGTATGGTTTTCAAACGCTATGGATTTATTTCCGAGGAGGTCGAAAGGACAAATTCCCTAATCAGAAAGTCAGGCTTTAAGGATGAAATCACCTTCAGACCGCCATATGGCAAGAAATTATTCGCTTTGCCCTATTACCTGAAAAAATCTGGCATCGTCAGCGTGACCTGGGATGTTGCACCAGATAGCGAACTACCGATAAGCGCAACCCCGGAAGAAATTACAGATTATGCTCTAAAGAATATACGCCCTGGATCAATAATTATGCTTCATGTTATGTTTGAGTCCAGAAAAAATTCTATGGCAGCCGTGCCGAAAATCATCCTGGGGTTGAAAATGGAAGGCTATAAATTTGTTACTGTATCTGAATTGATAGAGATTGGCCGAGCAGATGGATAATAAAAAAATGATAATGTGAGGATGCTTGGAGCCCCCAGCTAAAGCCGTAAGCTTCCCCTATAAGTAGAAAGTTTTAAACTTAGCGCATTCTGACAAACTATGGTCAGGAGGCCGACATGAAGAAATCAAAATACTCGGACAACCAGATTGTTTCGATCCTCAAGGAGGCCGAGGCGGGAATGAAGGTGAAGGAGGTGTGCCGCAAGTAAGGTATCAGCTCCACCACCTACTATGCGTGGAAGGCTAAATTCGGTGGTCTGGACGTGTCGCAACTAAAGCGTATCCGGGAGCTGGAGGCAGAAAACGCCAAGCTGAAGCGTGCGTACGCGGACAAGGCCATGGAAGCCGAAGCCATGCGGGATCTGATTGAAAAAAAGCTCTGAAGCCGATCGAGAAGCGTGATGCCGTAGCGCACCTGGTTAAGGCGCACGGGCTATCCAAACGCAAAGCCGCCCGCTGTATTGGGCTATCGCGATCGGCCCTGTATCAGCCGTTGGTGGACTGGTATGAGCGAGATCGGGATGTGATCGAGCCCCTGTTAAAGCTGACGGAGCAATGTCCGGGGCTCGGTTTCTGGAAGCTGTTCGACCGATTGCGGCGCCAAGGTTGTACCGCCAACCACAAACGCGTTGGGCGTATATACCGGGAATTTAAGCTCAATAGGCGTCGTCGCACCAAGAAGCGGCTGCCGGTGAGGAAGCCTCAACCGCTGGTTGCACCCCAACAGCCTAATCAGGTCTGGTCCGCCGACTTCATGAGTGATGCAGTTTATCTAGGCCCAAGGTTCCGCACCTTCAACATCGTTGATGACTTTAACCGAGAATGTCTGGCCATTGAAATGGATACCCCACTGCCCAGTGCGCGGCTAGTCAGAGTCTTCGAACAGCTCAAGGAAGAACGCGGGTTGCCGGACATGCTGAGAACAGACAACGGCCCGGAATTTCTTGGACAGGTATTTACCGACTGGTGTCGGGAGCATGGCATTCTCATCGATTACATCGAGCCGGGCAAACTGAACCAGAATGCATTCATCGAATGGTTCAATCGCAGCTACCGAACCGAGGTCTTAGATGCGTACCTGTTCGAAAACCTCCGCCAAGTAAGACTACGAATCTGGACGGTGATGGCGAGGCGCTATACCGCCAGCTGTACTGCGCACGCGGAGACATGGAAAACCGCATCAAGGACCAGCAATTGGATCTGTTCGCGGGCCGCACTTCCTGCCACCGCTGGTGGCCGAATCAGTGGCGGCTACTGCTCTCGGCATTGGCCTGGATACTGTTCGAAGAGCTGCGAGAACAGCTCAGGAGTACGCCGCTGGCGAAAGCGTCGGTTGGCACCTTACGCAATCGCTTGATCAAGGTCGCAGCTGTGGTGATTAAAAACACAGGGCGCCTGCGATTCCTGCTACCGACGTCAATGCCAGACAGAGAAATCTTCTGCGAGGCTGCGGCAAGACTGGTGCCTATATAGGTGAAAGAGTGCTGCTCCGGCACGGAATAAAGAATGAGGTAAGGGGCAATTGCGCCCGGCAGATTTGGAGCTGGTTACGTTGCAGTCGAGTAGATCAATTAATAGCCTGCGATCGCGGATCTTCGAGAGTCAGAAGAAAATACTGTGCTCTAGCAGGCTGTTGATTTTGTCGCCTGAGAACATTGGGTTAGATACAATACGGAAAACGATAACCCACAGAGGATTTTGGTTCAGTGCGCGGTATGGATGTTTTTCAGGAGTCTCTTTTCACAACAGTGCAGTTGGAATCGTT